>MPDF01000016.1 GCA_001874365.1 Gammaproteobacteria bacterium MedPE
CACCAGCGTGATGTAGTGAGTGTGCTGTGATGAAGTCAAGCTTAAAAGAACCACCAAAGGTAACATTTAGTTCAAGGTCTTTCAGTAATGGAGCATTACTCACGCCAGGTAACGGTTTAACAATGAGTGCTGAAACGATAGCTGTTACACAAAGTACAGCACCAAGGGTGGAGCCAAGGGCAATAATCAGCGATAAGCTTAAGCGCGGCACCGAGATAATACGTTTTACACCACGGCCGAGGGATTTTAAAGCTAAACTCATGCGACGACCTCCAATTGCTTCTCGGTGATAATCTCACCGTCGAGTAATTGGATTTGACGATTAGCACAGCGCACGTAACGGCTATCATGAGTCACCATCACAATGGTCGCACCATCTTGATTTAATTGCTCTAATAACGCCATGACCTTATCGCCATTGACGGTGTCGAGATTACCTGTTGGCTCATCCACTAAGATAAGATCTGGATTGCCAACTAATGCTCGTGCTATAGCGATACGTTGTTGTTGGCCACCAGACAATTGATTAGGTTGGTAATGCTGACGCGCTAGCATATCAACTTGTGTTAGCACGCGTTCAACACGTTCTTTTATCTCGGACATCGGTGTTTTTCTGTGTTCCAAAATAAGTGCAACGTTATCAAATACACTCATGTCATCAATGAGGTTAAATGATTGAAAAACAAAGCCAATATGTTTGTTTCGTATCATTGTACGTTGGTCGATTTTAAGATGACTGGTGTCAATGTCACTAATGGTATATTGACCAGAAGATGCGGTATCCATTAACCCCATAATTGATAATAGTGTTGATTTTCCGCAGCCTGATGGGCCTGTAATTGCCACAAATTCACCTTCATAAATATTCAAGGAAACGCCTTTTAATGCTTTGGTTTCTATCTGTTTATTTCGGTAGTTTTTAGTGATATCGGTTACGCTAACGAGTAATTTCTGCGTCATTGTCAAATTCCTTAATGAGTTATTGCACTAGTTCAAGTGTCGAAAAGTGGTGAAAATCACGCATATCATTAGCGACGATTATCTCGCCAGCTTGCAAGCCATCGTCAATGATAAGTTGATTTTTAGTAAGATGTCCAAAGGTTACTTTGCGTTGCTCAAGTTGGTTGTTGGCTAGCACAAATAAGGTTTGTTTAGTGCTGGGTCTAAATCCTGCACTTTGTTTGATGTGAATAGCTTGTGACTGGTGCTCTACAAAAACTTTTGCGCTGATAGTTAATGATGGGCGAGCATTGGGTGTTAACTCACCATCTAACGTTGCTTCCGCAAGTACTGAGCCATCGGTGACGACACTTTCGATGCGAGTAATGTGGGCGGCGATCTTTCCTTTTTGAGTATCGATAACGACTTTGGCACCTAAATTGATTTGGTCAGCCTGACGTTGAGGCAGTCGAATACGGGCGATTAACTTATCTAGGCTACCTACTTTAGCGATAGATTGGCCTAAGCTCACGCTTTCACCTAGGGCAATATCAAGATTTTGTAGTGTCCCGTTAAGACCCGCGCGAATATTCATGTTGCCGAGCTGTTCATTTAGTACATTAAGCTTGCGTTGTTGTTGCTCTACCTCAATGCGCTTTTGAGTGAGCTGGTGGCCTTGCATTTCGATAAATTGCTGATATTTTTTTTGCTCGAACTCCAAGCTACTCTGACTTTGTTTTACGGCTAATTTAGCGCGTTGTAGTTTGATCTTGGAGACCGTACCAAATGAAAGTAATTGTTTGTTAACTGACAGTTCTAACTGCGCTTGTTCAAGTGTTGCTTTGAGTTCTTCAATGGACCCTAAGTGGTTTAAACGTGCGCTTTCTTGTTCGAATTTAAATGCTGCTAACTGTGCTTCGGTTTGACTCAAAGCTCCTGTGGCTTGATTAACATCTTGTACTAGTTGCGGATTAATCAGGCGCACGATAATGGTCTCTGGACTCACAACCGCGCCTGGACGATGTAGTATTTCAGAAACCTTACCCCGTGCTGGCGCAGTCAATAATCGCTCTTCGTGAGATATAAACTCGCCGAAACTATCAACGTAGATATCAAGCGGTCCTTGTTGGGCTGTCGTGAGTGTCAATTCACTAATATCAAAGCTTGGCCTCGAAGGTTTTAACACAATGTAAATTATTAATAGGGCACACAATACCGCTATGGCGATTAATAAATAGCGTTTAACTGAAGACGACGACTGAAATTGAATATCCATAAACCGTTATTTCGTTGATTGTAAATAACGACATATTGAAAGTTGTGTGCCAAAATTTTATTTGATTTAAAATCAGTGCTTTAGGTTTTTACTGGAGTGTTTTTGGGGAGGGAATGTTCGTTTGTGAAACAAGATTGTTCGGTTATGACTAACCGAACAATCTGTTGAGGTGTGCTTATTCGTCGTCGTCTTCTTCTTGATTTTGTGGTGAATAAAGCTCTGGAATTATTCGAATCGTTTGCACCATGTTATTTTCAACATTGATTATTTCTACTGGGTAACCAGCAAGTCGAATACTCAGGCCTTCATCTGGAATATCTTGGAAATATTCTAGCAATAAACCATTGATAGTTTTAGGGCCATCAGTCGGAAATTGCCATTGCATCTCTTTATTCATTTCTCGAATATTCATTGAACCTTCAACAAGATAACTGCCATCTTCTTGGAGCTGAATTTCTTCACTGACTGTTGGAGATACGTTAGTGGTGAATTCGCCAACAATCTCTTCTAAGATATCTTCAAGTGTTACCAGACCCTGAATGTCACCGTATTCATCTACAACTAGACCAATACGTTCTTTATTTTCTTGGAATTTCAAAAGCTGGACATTTAGGGTAGTTGCTTCGTGAATGAAGTAAAGTTCGCGAACAGCACGGATTAGGTTTGATTTATCAAACTGATCTTTTGATTGTAAATGCATTAAGTCACGCGCGTGAATAAAGCCAACTGCGTCGTCAATCTTATCGCGATATAACAAAATACGGGTGTGTTGTAAGTGGCTTAGTTGGCGCTGAATATTCTTCCATTCATCATTAATGTCAATGCTACCAATCTCACTTCGCGGGATCATGATATCTTCGACGGTCACCTTCTCAAGGTCGAGAATGCTGGTCAGCATCTGTTGATGCTTTTCGGGGATCATGCCTGAGGTTTCACTGACGATAGAGCGTAATTCTTCACTGCTAAGTTGATTTTCTCCTTCGCGAGCAGAATTAATCCCTAGAATTCTCAAGAGACCGTTAGTAATAACATTAACCAACCATACAAATGGGTACATGATTTTTAATAACGGTAACAAGATTAATGAACTAGGAAAAGCAACTCGTTCTGGATGTAATGCCGCAATAGTTTTAGGTGTTACCTCGGCGAAGATTAGAACAATCAACGTTAAAGCTACGGTAGCAACTGCTGGCCCCATTGTCGGCCCATACAATCGAATTGCGATAATAGTTGATAAAGAAGCAGCAGCAATATTAACAAGATTATTACCAATTAAAATAAGGCCAATTAAGCGATCTGGACGTTGTAATAGTTTGTCGACTCGCTTAGCCGCTTTATTCTTATTCTTGACCTGATGGCGTAATCGATAACGATTAATCGACATCATCCCTGTCTCTGAGCTTGAAAAGTAAGCTGACAATAAGATAAGTCCGAACAGGATCCCAAAGAGCGTTAGGGTAGATATGCTGTCCAAGTATGGAGTTCCTTTAAGTAATTAATAGCTCGTTATACGGTGATAACAGTTTAGCGTCAAGAGGCCAATAGTCAAAGTTAGGTTAGGCTAGCAGCATTTCGCTGATAAAGCGGCTACCAAAATAAGCCAGCGTTAACAGGCCTGCACCAATGATAGTGACATGAACTGATGTTTTTATCTTCACGCCTTGTTGGTGATGTTGCCACAACAAATAGGCATAACATGCCCAAGCAATAATAGATAAAACCGTTTTATGGGCTTGTCCTTGAGCCAGCATATTCTCTAAGAAGAAAAAACCGCTGGCTAAAGAAAGAGTCAGTAATACAAAACCTGTCATCACTAACTGATAAAGTTGTTTTTCAACAGTCATTAATGGTGGCAGTGGGGTACTGGCAATATTGAGTTTTTTACTCTTAAGACGAGAGTCAATTAAGTGCAATTGAATCGCGTAAAACGCCGCAATAACTAAGGTGCTATAGGCATTTAATGCAATGGTAATATGTAGTAATAAACCCGGACGAGTTTCAAAGTGCGTGATAAAACTTGATGGAACTAACCAGACACCCAGCACTGCCAATAATGCAAAACCAAAGACAACGGGTAATAAGGTGACAATGGCAAACTTGGGTATCGCAATAGTGAGTAATGCGGCAATCAGCCAACTTACAATTGATGCGACAACCAACAGGCTCATGTTAGTGCCGTCGCTGCCTAGAACAACGTTTCCTAATGAAACGCTATGAAAACCAATACCAATAATTGCAAAGCCAAACACTAACTTTTCGTTGAGTGGGGCGTGAGCAAATAAGCTGCGTAATACTAGGGTAAGGCATACTGCATAGCTAACAGCTGCGCCAAATGATGAAATGTCAATCCACATAGTTTTTAACGTCGAGTTTCAAAGGCCTAAGTCATTATGGTCAAGCGTAAAAATTGCATTATATAGTACTATTTGAAAAGTACATTGTTTTAACACTACTAATTGCAAATTATTATCAATAAACATACAAATAAATGCTACCTGCAATAATCGCCCATAACACAATGCCTCTGATCATCCGACATTTGGGACATTGTGACCAATGCGGTTTCTCTTTTGAGCTATTAGTTGCTAAAGGTTTATTCATGAGCGCTAGTGTTGTGTTTATCTAAACGGTAGACTAGCAACATTTTCACAAGTTCACATTAATTAGTTATGAAAAAAGGCGTTTTACTTGATCAAATCACTCTTGGTCAAGATATTGATTTGGCACCGCTATCTGATTTGTTTGATAGTTGGCAAAGTTTTGAATCCACAAGCGCAGAACAAATTGTTGAGCGTTGTCATGACGCGCAATTTATCATTACCAATAAAGTTGTACTCACAGAATCAGTACTGACAGCATTACCGCAATTAAAAGTTATCGGTGTCGCTGCGACAGGCACAAATAATATTGATGTGGGGTGCGCTAACAAGCTCGGTATTGATGTGGTTAATGTTAAAGGGTATGGCGATCAATCTGTTGCTCAACATACCTTTATGTTGCTGTTACAGTTAATTGGAAGGGCACGCCCCTATCAGGCTTATATTGATAACAAAAACTGGCCTAAAAGCGCATTTTTTAGTTGTTTAGATTTCACAACTTATGAGTTGCAGGGTAAAACCTTAGGTATTGTTGGTTATGGTGGACTTGGACAAGCAGTGGCCAATATTGCGCGGGCATTTGGAATGTCTATTATTATTGCTGAACGCCCAAACCGCGATATTGTTCGCGAAGGGCGAGTCTCTTTTGAGGTGCTACTTAAGCATAGCGATGTCGTAAGTTTACATTGTCCATTAACCACTGATAATCAACATATTATTGATGAAAATGCATTGGCGCTTATGAAACCAAGTGCATTGCTTTTAAACACCGCTCGCGGCCCTTTAGTTGATGAGCAAGCGTTATTAAACGCGCTGATGAATAACTCTATTGCAGGAGCAGCGCTGGATGTGTTATCACAAGAACCTCCGCCGCCAAATCATCCACTACTGAGTTATCAGGGAGATAATCTTATTATAACGCCACATATTGCGTGGGCTGCGCAAGAAGCACGTCAACGGCTGATTGTGATGTTAGCCAGTAATTTGTCAACCTATCTATAACTGAGTTGTTATGTCTAATTATCAAATAATCGAACTGGCCAATTGGCCGCGCGCAGAACATTTTAAATTTTATCAATTAGCCACTCACCCTTGGTTCAATATTATTGCTGATATTGACGCCAATAATTTACTGGCCTATTGCAAGAATAAGCAACTGAGCTTTTTTCATGCCTACCTTTATTTAACACAGGTAGTAATTAACGAATTAGAACCGTTTAAGCTGCGTATTGTTGATAATGAAGTACGTCTTTATGAAAAAATTAAAGTGAGTTGCGCCATTTTAGCCGATGATGAAATGATGCGATTTTGCGGATTTCCTTACGCTAATTCATTTAGTGATTTTGATAAAAAAGCACGCATAGCGCAGGAAACGGCTAAAGCTAGTCCTTTTGTTGCAAGCCAGTTTGTTGGCGGTGAAAAAGCGCAAGATGAAGTCCACATGTCGGTGATTCCGTGGGTGAGTTTTTCAAGTTTTACCAATGCTCGCAATACAGCGGCAATCGATAGTATTCCTAAAATAGTTTATGGTAAAGCGACTCGAACGATGCAAGGTTTAATGATGCCTCTATCAGTCGAAGTGCACCACGGCGTAATGGATGGATTATATGTCGGGCGATTTTTTGAAAGGATACAGCAATTATTTAATGAACCAGAAACTTATTTAGTCGATTAAATAAGCTTGTTAAATATCTTTTTGAAAGAGAATGCGTAAGCACTTTCACTAAATACTTGGATGCTTGTAGCACTGCCAGAATCATCTTTTAGGCGCCATACGAACCCCAAACTTTTTTCTGCTGTCGCATTGACGATATCTAAATTATCGACGAAATATTTTATCTGCGGTGCTTTTAAATCGTATTTCGTTTTCGCAATATTTAGTTGTGCTAGTTGCATGCCATGCTTCTTATAATTAACCGTTACTTATCGCTTTATATGGCGAGTTTAGTACCACTTGGTTCATTTAAAATGAAAGCGTTGGTCGCAGGGGGAGAGTCAATATAGTAATCTAAGATTCAATGTACCTACCGTATCCACAATAACAAATCGACCTAACGTAATTTATTTTCCTTTAATGCAATCCGCAAGCTGTCTGCAATGCCAATAAGCCAAAAGGCAAGAGAGTAGTATGCGGCAGATTTAATGAAAGGAATGTTGCTTTCATCAGCGAAATTTTCGAACATATACCAAAACATAGCGCTGAGTGACGGCTCAACTTTGAATGCAAACAAGGCATCATAAACCATGAATAATTGGTCGATTAAAAAGCCTAGAACAAAATAGAAAGGGATACAAAAGCAAGTGAGTAACAAAGCACCTACTTTTATTTTTTTAAGGTAAAAATGTGCAGCGCCAGGAAAAGCAAAAGCAGATAATAAGATACAGATTATTGGCAAGTTCATGATGACGACACTAATCGAATAATGAACTTATTGTAGCGAGTCAGGCGTTGATTGCACAAGGAGAATAAGCAATCAACACTTGATAACACTTAACGTGTTTACTTCACACTACAATGTAAGGTCTCTAGTGTGACATCGCTGATTAAACGAAGTAGCTGTTTACTTGTTTTCTCTTGTGACACCTTGCTCTCTTTACGTTCTACCAGTACTGCGCTTGAAATATCATCAATACTATCACCGCTCAGGTGTAAGGAAATAAGAGCACCTTGTAGGGGAGATAAACTCGGATTATAGGCACAGTTTTCTGCGTAGCGGCCAAGATACAGACCATTAGAGGTTTGCAGTGCGATACCACTTGGACTTTGGCTAAACGGGCTGTAACTACTAGTGGCAGCTGATAGTGCTTGTTGAGCCAATGCTGAATCTGATTCGAGCGTTAGCTGATTATCCGGTGACACCATGAGGCGATCTGATATACCTAGATCGCTTGGGCCAAAGGCCATCGGGAGAATATCAGCAAATCGAGTCGAGGGCTGCTTGGTGATTAATACATCGATATCACATGCGCCATTCAATTCATTAATAAATTGACGACAATGTCCACATGGCGGAGCACTCACTGCCAGCATGACAAGTTTAGTTTCTTGGTTACGCCACGCATTAGTAATAACCGACTGCTCAGCATGAACAGTTTGAGCTAATGTGAGTCCTTTAAACTCCATATTGGCGCCAAAGTAAATCCGGCCTGATTCGCCCATGGCTACGGCACCGACATAAAACGATGAAATGGGTGCCAAACTATAACTTTGAGCAAGTGGAATAAGGTCGCGACAAAGCTGCTGTTTATTCGCTTTATCCGAGCTAGAGTAGTGTGCTAACAACGCCTGCACTTGATCACTGGTGAAACATGCATTGAAATCAACACTACACACCATTGATTTTAATTGCTGTTGCAGCGGGGTCGACAAATGAGCGATACAATGTGTTAATTGCTCGCTCGATAATTTAGTAAAATGAGCCATATTATTTTATTTATTTTGTAGGCAGAAAGAAAATCTATCCGTAAATTAGCTTAATCGACAAAATAAGCTGGCTTTGTCACCGTGAAGGTTCCTTGGGTATTGTTTTTCACTCTAACTGATTCTGACAATTCAAAATCTGTAGGTAATACTGCACAAGCAATGGTTTGTTCATTAACATGAGCAACACTGACAACAATTCCCGCATTACGCCAGTTTTCGCCGAGTTGTTTTTCAACATTATCACCGACGTTACAATCAATATGTGATGAAGACTGCAAAATGAACATCCCTCGTTTATTTAACCCTCTAAAATGCATTCGAGCGACGGTTTCTTGGCCAATATAACAGCCCTTTTTGAAGCTGATGCCATCGATCATTTGTAAATTGAGCATCTGCGGTACAAATTCTGCTTGAGTTGCTGGAGTAACCTGAGGTGTGCCACTAATGCAATCTAATGCTTGCCACAGCGATGTTGATTGCGATTGTGCCTCTGCATTGCTAATCGCTTGAGTTAATTTCGTATTCTGTTCTTTATTCGATACAACAAGAAAACGCGGGCCATTAACTTCATCAAGTTTAACGACAGTGCCAATGTCAGTATTCACGGCGTCATTTTCAGCATTAAGTGCAACACCGTAATTGTCGGCTAACCATTGCTGCGCGCCTTGGCCTGATGCGCCACTGCATATGAACTCATCTGTGCTATCGGTGATAGTCACTTTTGAGAAAACAGCGTATTTTGTCAGCATAGGTAAATGAGAGGCCGTATTTTCAGTGGCTTGTAGTGCTAGCACTTCATTACTATTGTCAATTAAACGCAGGCTCGCCATCATCTTCCCCTTGGCATCACAATGTGCACCAAGTTGACTATGGCTGGTAGTCAGTGCGTCTAGTTCACACGTTAACTGGCCTTGTAAAAATTGACGATTATCAGCGCCGTCTAGTTTAGTAACGCCTAGTGGCAGACTTGGGAAGAAATCAAAAGTAGTCAGAGAATTAAACAATGGAAGAAACCTTAATAGACAGTGATTTGAGGCATCTTAAATAACAATGGCGCAAGAATCAAAGATTGTTGCGCCATATGTGATACTACTTTTTAATTGTTATGCAGAATGTAGTGACCTCACACGAATAGTGCCATCAATTTTTTGTAACTCATCAAAAGCAATCTCAGCGTCTTTCGCTTCAACTTCCATTACTACATAACCAATGTCAGCGGTAGTCTGTAAGTATTGAGCGGTGATGTTGATGTCGTGCTTAGCAAACGCCATATTGATTTGGTTCATAATACCCGGTTGGTTTTTATGAATATGCAATAAACGTGTGCTGCCATCATGGGCCGGTAGAGAAACTTCAGGAAAGTTAACGGCAGATAATGTCGAACCATTGTCTGAATACTTAACAAGTTTTCCTGATACTTCAAAGCCAATATTGGCTTGGGCTTCTTGCGTGCTACCACCTACATGAGGCGTTAAAATAACATTGTCGATACCGCGCAGTGGCGAAACAAACTCTTCGTTGTTTGATTTCGGCTCCACGGGGAATACGTCAATTGCTGCGCCGCTTAGTTGATTAGATGTTAACGCTTGTGCTAAATCGTCAATTTCAACAACGGTGCCGCGTGATGCATTAATAAATATCGCCCCTTGCTTCATTTGGTCAAATTGCGCTTTAGCGATCATGTATTTGGTTTGGGCAGTTTCTGGCACGTGTAAAGTCACGACATCAGAGGTGGCTAATAGCTCATTTAAGTTCGCAATTTGACTCGCGTTCCCTAAAGGGAGCTTGTCTTCGATATCGTAGAACTTAACACGCATACCTAAGTTTTCTGCCAAGATACCTAATTGAGTACCAATGTGACCATAGCCAATAATGCCCAACTGTTTGCCACGTGCTTCAAATGAACCTACGGCAGATTTTAACCATTCACCACGATGCGCTTTAGCGCTTTTCTCTGGAATGCCACGTAGCAGTAACAAGATTTCACCTAATACTAGCTCAGCTACTGAACGCGTATTAGAAAACGGTGCGTTAAATACGGGAATACCGCGTTGTTCGGCGGCATTTAAGTCAACTTGGTTAGTGCCAATACAGAAACAGCCTATAGCCACTAGCTTTTGCGCGGCCGCAATAACATTAGCGTTTAAATTAGTGCGAGAACGAATGCCAATGAAATGAACATCTTTTATTTTTTCAATGAGCTCTTCTTCTGGTAAGGAGGTTTTTAGGCACTCGATATTGGTATAACCAGCTTTTTCGAAGACTTCCAATGAACTTGGATGTAAGCCTTCTAAAAGTAATACTTTAATTTTGTTCTTTTCGAGTGAAAAATGAGCCATTGTTAATTTTCCTAGCAAGTTTTAGCGGGTAATCGTTAAATTAAATAAAAACTATAGCAACCTAACTAAAGAGTTTAATCAAACTATAAGTTAACCGCAGTATAGCAATCAAAACTCGCGTATTTAAAGCCCTTTTAGGAATTATTTATAGCTATTTTATAAGGGAATATTGGATATAACTGATGACTATAAAGGGGAATATCATTCGTTAATGTTAATAAAATGTTTAAATAGGTGTTAAATCAATTTTTGGTAATATTGTGAGATACAAATGAACAAATTTTACGATGATTTTTAGGAAATAATTGGCTAGTTTGATGACAATAAGAAACAACAGTCGATGATAGGCTGCTGTTTCTCTGATGTTGCTCTGCGTGTTATTTATTAGCGACTTTTTTGACACCTTGAGGCGTTGCCATTAATAATTCATCGGCGCCACGTTGTGCGAAGAAACCGTTAGTGACAACACCAACGATATCATTCAATTCGCGTTCTAAATCTTTCGCATCTTCAATAGACCAATTGTAAACATCTAGAATGATATTGCCGTTGTCGGTAATAACATCTTCACGGTAGACGGGATCACCACCAAGCTTAACAATTTGACGTGCTACATAAGAGCGAGCCATTGGAATAACTTCAACCGGTAATGGGAATGTGCCAAGATGAGTAACAAGTTTTGATTCATCAGCAATACAGACGAACTTTTGGGCCACCGCTGCAATAATTTTTTCTCGAGTGAGGGCTGCGCCGCCGCCTTTAATCATTTGCATTTTTTCGTTGATTTCATCGGCACCATCAACATAAACACTTAGCTCGTCAACGGTATTTAAATCAAATACTGGAATGCCATACTCTTTTAGACGTTTAGTCGATTCTTCTGAACTTGAAACTGCACCTTCAATATCGCCTTTAATTGAGCCTAAGGCATCAATAAAGTGATTAACCGTAGAGCCGGTTCCAACACCAACGATGGTGTCTTTTTCGATATACTCTAAGGCTGCCCAACCTGCTGCTTTTTTCATTTCATTTTGATTCATCACTTAATCCAATCGCCAAACGTTAAAGAGCCGCTATTGTAGCTAACAGGTGATTGCTTAGCACTATTTTCTTCGGCATTTAGCAATAAATTCATCCATTTTTTTGGCGCTTTTGGTGAGCATGCGTTGGGCTACTTTGACATAACGTCGTGCCCAATCATATTCAAGCGCTAAAATGGCCAAAGCAATGGGTAGAATAATGACCGTTCCAGGCAATAATATGAAAATGAGACCAAAAGCGAGTAATCCGCCGCCAACTAAGGTAATTATTGTTTTTCTGAGGGAGTTCATAGACGCCTAATGTTAGTTTTAATATGTATTCCCTTGCTTAAGCAATGTTAACGCCATCGTGTTAACTTGTTGTATTAAATGATTAATTTAAGTTTTATGAAAATATAAATAGGTGATGTACTCACTAATTGGTAAAATCGACTAATTAATATTGTTAGACGTTGATATGAAAGATAACAGTGCTTGGTATGTGTATTTATTGCGATGCAATGACAATTCTTTGTATTGTGGTGTCACGATTGATTTAGAGCGACGCCTTAAAGAACATAATGAGAGCGACAAAGGTGCAAAATATACGAGAGCACGGCGGCCAGTGACCCTTGCATTTAACCAGTCAGCATCATGTCGTAGTGAAGCATGTCGATTGGAATCTCATATAAAGAAAATGACTAAACTTCATAAAGAAACCTTGATTAAAAGCGCAGGGACAGTCGTTTTACCGTAAGTGACTAACGTTGCGCTGCTGATATCTTTTCTTGTGCTAACGATGTCAGTTCTTTGAGTGACAGCTGTTGGTGTTCTTCGGCATTGATTGGGGCTAGTACTTCAACTTTAATATGTTGATGACCACGAAAATGTAAGCTGCTTTTAGGGACTGCTTTATCAGTGCCTGTTAATACAATAGGCACGATATCGACATTAGCATCCTGAGCAATTTTAAAAGCGCCAGTTTTAAAAGCTTTTAATTGGCCGTCTTGGGCACGAGAACCTTCAGGGAATATAAAAATCGGGCTGCCATTCTCTAAGTGCTTCATTGATTGCTTCATCATCGCTTTAATCGAACTTAATCCGCCACGTTTAATCGCTACATATTTATTGAGAAACATGGTCCAGCCGATAAAGGGGATTTTAAAGTTTTCTATTTTAGAAACCCATTTGAAGTGGGTAAATAATCGAGAGGCAACCAACACATCTATGGTCGATAAGTGATTGGAAATAAATACAACAGGTCGGTTTTTGGGTAAATGTTCTCGACCTTTGATTTCTAATGACCAAAACGGATTAGTCCAAAAATATAACGAGCCCCAAAAATGACTAAAGAAATTTAAAACAATGAGTTTTTTGTCAAAAGGTGTTGTCACGATTCGGATGATTACAGCAATCGGAAATAGGATTATCGATATCAAAACAACCCATATCAAATACAGACAAGACAGTAAATAACTCACGACAATTCCTAATAACCCAAATTGGCCGCAGTATATCGTTTATCGTTGAAAAATCTAATCAAAATTTTGATCTATCGCTAACTCTATGGGTGGTTGGAGGTGTATGATTGAATTTTTAGTCTCTGATAAGGAATAACATGTTTAGTTTGAAGCTGCTAGGTAAGATCTCAACGCGTGGATTACAAGTTATATTGTTGTCGAGTGCCGTCATGACCACGGCGGCCATGGCTCATAACCACAAAGCTGATAAGAGTAAACAGCAGCATACTGACATTGAAATATCACAAGCATGGGCCAGAGCACTACCGCCAGTTGTTCCAAATGGCGCTGCGTATTTCACGTTAGTTAATCACAGTAATAAGGATATTGTTGTGACAGGGGTTAGTAGTGATATCGCAAAACACAGCATGCTGCATGAAAGTTATTTTGACGACGGCAAAGTTGCAATGCGTCACATTGAAGAGCTTGTTATTAATCCGCATAAATCGGTGATATTTAAACCGGGTGGTTTCCATGTGATGCTCATGGGGTTAAAGAAACCACTGACGAAAGGCGGTGAATTTACTATGTCATTCCAGCTTAAAGATGGCAGCCAAATAACGACGTCGGTGACAGTTAAAGATGCACCGTCTATGAAAGAACACGCACACCATCATTAATGGGATTGATGATTCACTTAATCGTCGCGGGATAAAATGTTAAAGTAGCGGAACGAAAATTTTGGAAATATTTGTTTGTGAGTAGTGACGCGTTTTATCAACAATTAGCACAAGACATTAAGCAATGGGCATTAGCGCTAGGTTTTGCCGATATTGGTATTTGTGATACGGATCTATCACATCATGAAGCCAAGTTTATGCAATGGATTGAGAATGGCTATCACGGTGAAATGGACTACATGGCGCGCCATGGTTTAATGCGCGCGAGAGCGCATGAGTTATTGCCTGGTACCTTGCGTGTGATCAGTGTGCGCCTTGACTACTTGCCGCCTGAGGCGCTGATAGTTTCGACATTGCAAGACACTCATAATGGCTATATCAGTCGTTATGCTACCGGACGCGATTATCACAAGATGATGCGTAACCGCCTTAAGAAGCTTCAACAAAAAATTGAAACTCAAGTGAGTGATCTCGTTGCACGTCCTTTTGTTGACTCTGCTCCTATTATGGAGCGCCAGTTAGCAGAAAAAGCAGGCGTTGGGTGGGTAGGAAAGAACTCATTAATCTTGAATGAAAAGGCGGGCTCCTTTTTCTTTTTAGGTGAATTACTCGTTAATATTCCACTGCCGGTATCTGAGCCAGTTATTGAGCAATGTGAAAAATGTGTTGCTTGTATTACTATTTGCCCGACCCAAGCAATAGTTGAACCTTATGTGGTTGATGGAAGCCGTTGTATTTCTTATTTAACCATCGAAAAGTTTGGCGCAATTCCAGAAGAGTTTCGAGATGCCATTGGCAATCGTATCTATGGCTGCGATGATTGCCAACTGATCTGTCCGTGGAATAAGATGGCTCAAGCCAGTAATGAGAGTGATTTTGTTCCACGTAAAGACATACATTCACCTGAACTGTTGTCATTATACACTTGGACTGAGGATGAGTTTCTTAAAAAAATGGAAGGCTCGCCAATCAGACGAATTGGTCATGAACGCTGGCTGAGAAATATTTCTATTGCATTAGGTAATGCTAATTATGATCCGAAAATCATTAAAGCGTTAGAAGAGAAGAAACGACACGCGAGTGAGATGGTGATAGAGCATATTGATTGGGCGATTGCGAAACAACTAAATAATCAACCAGTCGTTAATCGAAAAACTAAGCGTCTGTTAAATGCCGTTGAACGCGGCATGCCGGATCATTGTTAAAAGGAGCGAAAAGTGCCATCAGTTAGTTGTATGTCTATTTTGTTATTTTGCACGGTCTTGGGCTGGGCAAGTAGCGCGATGGCGAGTGTTAACAACATTGGCGCAGCAGTCGTTTATGATCGTTCAAGTAAATACGACCATTCTTTTAATCAAGCGGCCTTTGAGAATGGCGTTTCACCGCTGCGAGAACATGGTTTTGTTATTAAAGAAGTAGAGCCTGCTAATCATGTACAAACTCAGCTTGGCGTCATGAAATTGGCGCGTCGTGGTTACAATCCAATTATTGGTATTGGCTACGCGGTATCTCCAGCGATTGAACGCGCGGCAAAGGCCTATCCAAATATTTCGTTTGTGACCATTGATGGCATTGTTAACTTGCCAAATGTAAGCTCTATAACATTTCAAGAGGAACAAGGTGCGTATTTGGCGGGAGTGCTTGCGGCGTTAAAATCAACAACAAATCATATTGGTTTTATTGGTGGAATGGATATCCCGTTGATCCGAAAATTTAGCTGTGGTTACGCGTTGGGGGCAAAGTCAGTCAAACCTAATATATTGATAACCCGTCATTATATTGGTTCAACGTCTCATGCATGGGATGATCCTAGTAAAGGTATCGAAATTGCTCGTCATCAATATGAGCAAGGTGCCGATGTTATATTTGCAGCAGCTGGTGGTTCGGGACTAGGTGTATACCAAGCAGCGAGTGATCACGGTTTTTATGCTATTGCCGTCGACTCTAATCAAAATCATTTGTATCCCGGCGCTGTGCTTAGTTCAATGGTTAAACTCGTCGGTAAAGTTGTTTGGCAAAATGTCATGGATTTTAGCCAAAATAAATGGCAGCCTGGTCATCGTGAACTTGGCTTATCTGGTGATTGGGTTGGGTTAACACGTGATCAATTTAACGCGCATGAATTCACACACTCATTAGCTAATGCGATAAATGAATATAAGCAATACCTGTTAACTCAAGATGATCCTAGTAAATCTATTGTCACGCTGTGCGCGCAGGGACTAAATTAATTTATGTTATCGCCAGCGCTTGAACTCAAAAACGTCGTAAAGTATTTCCATGACATAAAAGCATTGGATGAAGTGTGCCTGAAAATTGCTCCGGGCTCTATCCATGGCATCATTGGCGAAAATGGCGCAGGAAAGTCTACGCTGTTAAAAGTTGCCTATGGCCTGATTAACCCTGAGCATGGGCAGGTGTTTGTTGACGGCGTTAAGGTGAATATCGAAAATCCGCAGCACGCTATTGATAGCGGCATAGGTATGCTCCATCAAACCACTAGCTGGTTAGAACATTATTCGATTATTGATAATATTTTGTTGGGAGAATACAACGGCTTTTTTATGTCGCGTAAGAAGGCTAAAGCGCGTCAAGAGCTAGCGCAGTTATGTCGAGAATTTGGGTTTAGTTTTCAGCTCGATATGTCAATGTCACAACTTGATTACAGTGAGCGGCAACTCGTTGATATTCTAAGATCACTGTATCGTGGTGCCAAGGTGTTGATTCTCGATGAGCCTATGGCGCTGTTGTCTCCGCTGCAATCAAATCATCTGCTTGATTTATTGGAACTCCTGAAAATGCAGGGTATTTCAATTTTAATCGTTGCCCATAAGTTGTCTATTTTACATCACATTTGTGATGTTATTTCCGTGATGGCACATGGCAAGCTTGTTGATAATATTAATCCGAAGGAAATTTCCTTAGGTTATCTCAGTAAGTTAATGGTAGGACGAGAAATCACGTTGCCGCATCCCAACAATGTTGTGAGCGATGTTGATAGCTCATTACGCCTAAAGGTGTCGAATCTTGGAATAAAACAAAAATCGCGTTTGGGAACATCACGTCAGTCGTTTAGTTTGTCTGATATTGATTTTCAGGTAAACAGTCATGAAATTGTTGCACTGACAGGGCTAGCCAAAGCAGGGCATGAAGATTTGCTTGCTGTGTTGGCGGGCAGCAAACCGTTTACTCATGGCCGAATCACCGTGAATGGCACGCGGTTTAAACCAAGTAAACAATATGATCTTAAACATGCGCGAGAATTAGGGATCGCTTATGTACCCGATCCTTTAACAGGTGAGGGCATTGTTGGTGATTTTCCATTATATGAAACTGCTATTTTAGGGCACCATAGTACGTCATTCTCAACCAATGTCCTTCATCAAAAGAGACATCGCCAAAAGCAATGCCAAGATATGATGAGAGAATGGGATATTCGTCCAAATAATCCAATGTTGAACACTGGCGCATTGTCAGGCGGTAATCAACAAAAACTGGTATTGGCACGTGAAGTATCAAAGGCGCCGCAATTATTATTAATGGCCCACCCTAGTAATGGGCTTGATGTTGGCGCTATTGAAAGTGTCTATCAGCGCCTGTTTAAATTAAGAGACAGTGGTGCGAGTATTATATTTTGTTCTAATGACTTGGACGAAATCATGAGTTTGTCTGATCGCGTTATTTTATTTGAACGTGGACAGATCATCGGACAATATTATAGTCAGCAACTGAGTAAGAATGATTTGAGTTTGATGCTGGCTAATGAGGTGGTTGATGCATAATAAATCATTACCATGGCTTAATAGTATCGTGTTAACACTTGCCAATATTGGGTTAGCGCTTCTTGCTAGCGTAATTGTGCTGTCGTTAACGGGCGTTGATATTGGCGCTGCTATTTCGCAAATTTACCATGGTGCATTTGGAACTCAAGAAGGGCGTGGCTACACATTATATTATGCAACCAACTTTATTTTTTCTGGGTTAGGAGTTGCTTTAGCTTGGCATGCGGGGCTATTTAATATTGGTGGCGAGGGGCAAGCAACGCTTGGCGGACTTGGTGTTGCTATTATCTGTATTCAACTGGATGGTTTATCGCTATGGCTACTAATTCCTGCGTCTATGCTGTTTTGTGCTTTATTTGGTGCTATTTGGGCATTCATTCCTGCTTGGCTCAATGCTTATCGTAGTTCTAATATCGTTATAACGACTATTATGTTGAATTTAATCGCGTCTTCCTTTCTTGTGTATTTACTCGCTGGTGCATTAAAAGCGCCGGGGCAAATGGCTGCGGTAAGTGAATCATTATCTGCTGCAAGTGCATTACCTAGTATGCAAAGTGTGATGGCTTTTTTAGGATTTAACATCGTTAGTACGCCCCTTAATATTTCTTTCTTATGGGCATTAGTGTGTAGCGCAGGTCTGTATTATTACTTATGGTATACCAAGTTAGGCTATGAAACTCGGGTGGTAGGTCACAGTGATGAAAGTGCCCACTATGCAGGTATCAGGAGTAAACGTATTGTGATTATAACGATGATGATTTCAGGAGCGTTGATCGGCTTTATCGGATTAAATGAAGTGCAGGGCAATAGTTTGCAGCTCAATGTTGATTTTGTCGCAGGATTTGGTTTTGCTGGAATTGCAGTTGCATTGATGGGACGTAATAATCCGTTGGGTATTGTGATTGCCAGTATTCTATTTGGTGCACTGTACCAAGGGGGATCTGAGCTTGCATTTAATGAAGAATCGATTGGCAATAATGTCATTTTTTTGATTCAAGGGTTAGTGGTACTCTTTTGCGGCGCGCTACAATGGATGCTAAAACCCACCATTAATTATTGGTTAAGACCCATGGAAGTGACCAAAGAAGATAAGTTGCCGGTGAGATAATGGAAAATACATTTTCTTGGATTTTACTATTAGATGCATCACTTCGCTTGGCAACCCCGTTGATGTTTGCCGCATTAGCGGGGTTCGTGAGCGAACGTGCAGGAGTCATGGACATTGGCCTTGAAGGAAAAATGTTACTTGGCGCATTTGCGGCAGCGACTATTGCTTCAGTGACTGGGTCGGCATGGCAGGGAGTATTTGCTGCAATAATAGTAACTGGTTGTTTTTCATTACTTCACGCTTTCGCTTGTATCACTCATAAAGGGGATCATGTTGTATCAGGCCTTGCAATAAACTTATTAGCGGCGGCGGTTACTGCATTACTTGCTCAGCGAATTTTTGTTCAAGGAGGAATGACGCCAATCCTCAGTGATGAACAGCGTTTACCAACCATTGAATTTCCAAATATCATAACTCATGACGATAGTATTGTGTCACAACTCTATTGGCATTTGCTCAGTGGCCACAACGTTTTAGTTTATCTCGCGTTTATTGTTGTGTTCTTAGCTATTTATCTCATGAAATATTCGACATGGGGAATTGTTGTTTTAGCAGCAGGAGATAATCCTACAGCCCTCAAACGTGCAGGCTTTTCTGTTTCTAAAATCCGTTATATGGCAGTTATTGCAGGCGGTTGTATTTGTGGGTTATCTGGAGCGTTTCTATCGATTGGCCATGGTGCAGGCTTTGTTGAAAATATGACGGTAGGAAAGGGATTCATTGCGCTTGCCGCATTAATCTTTGGTCGTTGGCATCCTGTTGGTGTGATGTTGTCATGTTTATTCTTTGGCTTTTTAGAAGCGCTGGCTATTAGGTTACAAGAAAGCCGATTTAGTGATGTCGATAGTGTCATACCTATTCAATTACTAGAAATTACACCTTATGTTTTAACCCTGTGTGTATTGGCTGGTGTGATTGGTAAATCTGCAGCACCTGCAACGTTGGGCAAACCGATGCGATAAGAGGTATATCAAATAATGATTCAAAAAATTGATTGGAGTTAATCTAAAAGTTGCATGATGTTTTGGTTGATGTTAAAAAGAGCATCAACTAACTAAAATTATGTCGCAGGATACGAAAATGAGCACTCAATCAATAGAGAATACCCATATCAGCTCCGAAAAGGTATTGATTACACCAACGCAATTAAAACAGCAAATCCCATTGAGTGAACAAGGTGCAAATTATATTGCTGAGGCCCGTCAAACAATCTCAGATATTATTCATGGCAGAGATCACCGATTACTCGTTGTTACAGGGCCATGTTCTATTCATGATATTAAGAGCGCCAAAGAATACGCGTTAAAACTCAAAGAGCTTCATGAACAATTAAAAGATGACATGTACTTAGTGATGCGTATCTATTTTGAAAAGCCTCGTACAACGGTTGGCTGGAAAGGCTTGTTAAACGATCCACACATGAATGATTCTTTTGAAGTAGAAGAAGGATTGAAGCTTGGCCGAGAGTTATTGGTATGGCTTGCTGAATTAGAGATCCCAGTGGCCACTGAAGCGTTAGATCCCATTAGTCCGCAATACCTATCGGAATTATTTAGTTGGTCAGCGATTGGCGCGAGAACAACTGAATCACAAACTCATCGCGAAATGGCTAGTGGTTTATCCATGCCCGTTGGCTTTAAAAATGGCACTGATGGTAAAATTAATGTCGCAATAAACGCGTTAGAATCGGCCATGCATTCACATCGCTTTATGGGGATTAATACTCAGGGGCAGGTAGCGCTAATGCAGACCCAAGGAAACCCTGATGGCCATATTATTCTGCGTGGCGGTAAAGCACCTAATTATGAAGCTGCTGACGTGCAAGCTATTGAAGCCCAAATTAATGACGCAGGTCTTACGCCAAAATTAGTCGTGGATTGTAGCCATGGTAATTCAAGTAAAGATCATACAAGACAACCGCTAGTTGCCGATGATATATTTGAGCAAATTTGTGCGGGCAATCGTTCAATCATGGGGATTATGCTTGAGAGCCATCTTTTTGAAGGTAACCAATCAAGTTCATTGCCTAATGATCAGTTGCGTTATGGTGTGTCAGTAACAGATGCCTGTATCAACTGGCAAGATACCGAACAATTATTACGCGATGGTGCAGACAAAATAAGTTTGGCCTTACAACAACGTATTGAAGATAAAACAGATAGTGTGACAGGAGAGCTTGATGTCAGAAAAGTCGTGTGAAGCCTTAGATAAACTGCGACAGGCCATTGATGAAGTTGATGGTCAGTTGATAGATTTACTGGCCAAGCGATTATCATTAGTTGCTGATGTTGGGGAAGTTAAAAGTGAAGCTGGCGTGCCAATTTATGCGCCAGAACGAGAAGCTGCAATGCTCAACAAACGCCGCCAAGAAGCTGATGAAGCAGGCGTTGGCGGAGACTTGATTGAAGATGTATTACGTCGGCTTATGCGAGAGTCTTACCACCGCGAAAAAGACATTGGATTTAAATGTATCAATCCGAACATGGGCCATGTGGTCATTGTGGGTGGTGAAGGAAAGCTAGGTGGCGTATTTAAACGCATGCTTGAGCTGTCTGGCTATTGCGTTAAAACATTAGATAAAGGCGACTGGCATCGAGCTAACGAATTGTTTGATGGTGCTGGACTAGTAATAGTATCGGTGCCAATTAATTTAACGCCTCAGATTATCGATAAACTATCAGAGCTTCCTCGTGATTGTGTGCTGGTGGATCTAACATCAACTAAAGCTAAACCTTTGTCACACATGTTAAATGTTCATCAAGGACCGGTGTTAGGCCTACATCCTATGTTTGGGCCCGACGTGGCGAGTTTAGCTAAACAAGTAGTCATTTACTGCGATGGACGCTATCCAAAACAATATGCTTGGTTGCTTGAGCAAATAGCTATCTGGGGTGCTAAGCTGACAGTCGCTAATGCGCAAGAGCATGATAATGCAATGACATTAGTTCAGGGGATGCGTCATTTTACAACCTTTGTTTACGGTCAACATTTGGCAGCAGAAAACCCCAATATGGCTCAGCTACTTGATTACAGTTCGCCTATTTATCGCTTAGAGCTAGCGATGGTTGGTCGATTATTTGCGCAAGACTCACAGCTTTATGCGGATATCATATTTTCATCTAATGAAAATACAAAGATGTTTTCACGTTATTTAACGCGATTTGAAGAAGCCAATACCATGTTGTTAAATGGTGATCGCGAAGGTTTTATTGAAGCTTTCAAAAATGTTTCACAGTGGTTTGGTGATTACTCAACACAGTTTTTAGATGAGTCAAAACAATTGCTAATGCAGGCTCACGATAGCCGAGCTGTATGATTGACTGTTGACGATAATAAAGCCCTGTACGAGTGAAGTGCCCCCAATAGTTGGACACCAATTATTGGGGGCTTTTTAATGTTTGAATGAGTTTCGTGTCACACAGGAGTATTACTATTGAGTAACACTTCTGCTACTGGCGTTGCTTGAATCGACTCTGACGGGTAACAGCCTAAGATTTTTATATCTTTAGTAATCTCGTTAAGTTCGCTTAGGGCTTTTTGCATATTGTCGTGATGCAAATTGCAATCAACATCAATATAGAACATTTCTTCCCAAGGGTTACCTTGGATAGGACGCGATTCTAACTTCGTCATACTAATATCATTGCTCTTTAATACGAGTAGTGCATCAACGAGTGCACCACTGGCTTGATGAGTCGACATGATAAAAGTCGTTTTTGCTGGAATTTGAACAGCAACTTCAACTGCTTTACGTGCGACCACAATAAAACGACTATGATTTTCAAGTTGGTTGGCAATTTTACGTTCGATTGCTTTGAGGTTATATAGGCTACCGCCTTCTTGTGACGCTATCGCTGCGATGTTTTGTGATTGTTGTTGTTGAACAATTTCCATAGCAGCTGCAGTACTTTCAACAAACTCGAACTTAATTCCTTTATATTTACTGAGATATTGTGAGCATTGCTGGTACGGCTGTACATGACAATAAATAGTATCAATTTGGGAAATGTCAGTATCGACTGCTGTTACCAGACAGTGTTCAACGGGCTGTGTTAATTCACCAACAATCGATAACGAAGTATGCTGTAAGACGTCGTACACTTCATTAATGCTACCTGAGCTAGTATTTTCGATAGGCAACAATCCGAACTCAGCCTGACCTGATTCCACTTGATTAACGATGTCACTAAATGAGTCACATCCTACTTCAACAATATCCTCGACGCGGCGGGAAAAGTAACGATGGCATGCGAGATAACTATAAGATCCTTTAGATCCTAAAAAAGCAACTCGCGCAATTGGCGATTCATGTTGGTGATTAGCACGCTCTTGCAGCCAAGCTTGCTGATTAAGAACAGAGTCTTCGATAATAACGTGAAATAGTTGTGAAACGTAATGAGCATCTAATCCTAATTTATGCCCACGCTGAATGAGGTCGATTAGTAGGGCTTCTTCACGTTCGGTATCTCTCACATTTTTAACGGTATCTATTTTCGATTGTGCTACGCTGAGACTTAATTGTCGGCGCTCACCTAGTAACCCTAATAGTTTTTGATCTAGTGCGGTTATTTTTTCTCGTACTTCTGATAGCACGACCCCTTTACTCATTATTTTTCCTCAGCGAACACGTTATAAATTACTTTGAATTTAGGGGGTGTAAACCACAGTGTCAATAGATATTTACAAACCGATTAGAATAAGAACTTGTTTGATAGAAGTGGTTGTAGATTATCACCACGCTAAGAAGGAGAACGGGCACTAAAATATCCTATTAGTCATAAATACACTGAACTTATACCAATTGCATTAAATATTTGCCCACTTGTACTTGTTACAATTAACTAAAATGGCGTTGCTCTCAATCCTAATAGCCAGCTATTAGTTAATCGAGCGCCTTGTTTTAGTTGATTTTCTCTTCGCACAACAAGATCAATTACTTAATGCAATTGGTATTAAACGGGAAAAATTTATTTAGTTTTTTTTGTCTCTTTATTATCAATTAGATAAAAATAATTTGCTACTATCTTTTTGAATTTTATATGTTTAATTTTTATTTTATAAAGTGGTAATTCTATATAAGTTACGTTATAAATATTGAGTTACATCATTAAATATGTCGTTGTATAGGAAATATAACGACAAAACCAAGTCGTTAATGTTGTCCACCAATGAGGAGCTATAATGGATAAAGTTCTACTGATTGTTCTATCACTTTTAACTACTGCTGCTAACGCCGTTTCGATGGAGAATAGTGTATTTTCATTGGATGCTAATCAGATAAATTTCAAAGTTGGAGAAATAACAGCAAAAGATAACGTTTATTTGCGTATTAAATCTCTTGAAGATGTTGCTAAATTAGCAAGTAAAAGTAACGTGGCGTTGTCTGAATTGACTCAGCAACAGAGAGTACTCAATATTTCATTATCTGAGGGGTGGACGATGAAGGGCCGCATACTTGCCATCAAAATTGATGGAGAAGAGGCCGTCATCGAATCTAATGAGTTATATCTCGTCAGTGAACAGCTAATTGCTCGCCAACTGTAAACAATAGCGCTACTTTATTTAACAGCCATAGTAAGTTATTACTATGGCTGTTATGATCCTGCCGATTTTTATTCAATTAATTCTTAAGTGTTATTGAACGCTTAAAACTCATTTATAGGTATATTATGAAAATTACCCAGAATTTTGATAGTGGCAATATAGAGTGTTTATCTATTTCGGATAATGCGAATATTCAGTTAGCCATTAGGAAAGATAGCAATGCTGAATATAGCCAATGGTTTCATTATCGCCTGACAGGGGCTAAAGATCAGCCTGTTGCAATGCATATTACAAATGCCCATGAATGTTCTTATGTTGAAGGCTGGGAAAACTACCAAGCAGTGGCATCATATGATCGTGAAACTTGGTTTCGTGTAGATAGCCATTATGATGGAAAGCAGCTGACTATTAAGCATCAACCTGAGTTCGACAGTGTCTATTATGCCTATTTTGCGCCTTACTCAATGGAACGTCATCATGATTTAATTGCGCAGGCGCAGATGCATGACCTAGTAGAACATATCCTACTTGGACAGACGGTTGATGGGCAGGACATGGATGTACTAAAAATTGGTACTGATGGAGAGGGGAAAAAAGTATGTTGGATGATTGCTCGTCAGCACCCAGGTGAAACAATGGCTCAATGGTGGATGGAAGGAATGCTTGAAGCATTACTTGATCAAGATGATCCGCTTTCAAAGTCACTGTTAGATAACGCAGTTTTCTACGTAGTTCCTAATATGAACCCTGATGGTAGTAAGCGCGGTAATTTACGTGCTAATGCCGCTGGTGCAAATCTTAATCGCGAATGGTTAGCGCCTTGTATGGAACGCAGCCCTGAAGTTTATTTAGTACGTGAAAAAATGGAACAGACAGGAATGGATTTTTGTCTGGATGTTCATGGTGATGAAGCGCTGCCTTATAACTTTATTGCTGGCTCTGAGGGGATTGCGGATTGGAATGACGAGCGACAAGCTTTGTTAGACTTTTATCAACAAGCATTAATAAATGCTAGTCCTGATTTTCAAAATAAAGTGGGCTACGACATTGATAAGCCAGGTGAAGCATTAATGACGGTGGGTACTAATTATCTTGCTCAAGCGTTCAACACGTTAGTTATGACTCTTGAAATGCCGTTTAAAGATACTCAAGATACACCTGACGAGTTATTTGGTTGGTCTCCTGCAAGATCTCAAGTCTTGGGTAAAGCTTGCTTAAACGCTTTGTATCAGACATTACCAAAACTTTAACTAATGAGTGTTATATAATAAAAAGGAGCGTAAAACGCTCCTTTTTTTATTAATTAATTTTCGTGTGGATCAATTTCAACTGGTGGGTAGATGAAGCCTTGATAACCGTTTGGATGCAATGATGTGAAGTTTGATAATTGTTTCTCATCTTCAATCGCAGTGACGATAACTTCAATGCCAATTCCTTTAGCAACATTAACTAATGCACGACATAATTCACTGTTTTGCTCGGTCTTGCTGTAAAACGAGAATGATTGGTCAAGTTTAACGTAGGTCGGCTTCACTTGTTGTAAGTAGTTAAGAGAGCCGATACGACGTCCGCACTGATCGATACCAAAATTAGAACCATATTCTTTGACCGTTTCACACAGCGCTATACACTCATCTAGATGGCTACTGACAACAGATTCAGGGATCTCAAATTGAATCTTATGGGAGTTAGTAGAGCTCTGTAAAAATAGTGCGAGCCATTGATGAAATTTAGTATCTTTAACACTATCACTGGTTAAGTTAACGGCTATAGGCTCATGGGTTTTAGCTAAAATGTTATTATTAATAATAGATTTTAGAATACATTTGTCTAACTCGCTGCCTAAGGATAAAAGCTCAACGTATGGCATGAAGATACCGGCATTTAAAACTTGTCCATCAACATTTAAGCGGCAATACACTTCACGTTGTAAGACATCATTACTATTCATTTTATGCACTGGCTGCCATTGGAATACGAAACGATTGCTGTTGATGGCATGGGTAAGCTTTTTACGCCATTCTTCACGGGATAGTTTATGTTTTTGTTGCTTGCTATCAAACCACTGAATAGTCTTTTGCTCTTTAGCGGCTTGCTGTAGTGCGTTGTCTGATTGTGATAATAACTCCGATGGCTTCATATCGTTTTCACGTGTACTGACACCTAAATAGAAATTACTGTTCGGTTCACAACCTGCTTTAGACATCTCTTGGTTAATTAAACGGACTAAAGTTTGTACATAGCTTTTCATATGCTCTTCTTCACCCTTGGTGATTAAGAAGGCAAATTCACCGTTTGCAATACGCGCAATGACAGATTCAGCAACTTTTGGTAGTTGCTGCTGCATGGCCTCTGCCAATACTTTGATGGTCTCATCTCGTACTTGATAACCGTATTTGCTGTGTATTTCTTCTAGCCAATCAAATTTCGCCAAAATTAAACCACCGTATCCTGGTTCGGCGAGCCAGCTATTAAGCTGCCCTGTTAAGTACTGGCGGTTAGGAAGGTTTGATACACGATCAACAAGGCTATCTTTACGTAAAGTATCAACTTCATTATCTAAGGTATTAAAAACTTTTTTGAGTTGATTTGACATTGAGTTAATTGAAATAACCACATCTTTTAATTCAGACGTTGATGGTAGTGCCATATCTTTATGAAATTTGCGTTGAGCGATACCTTTTGCATGATTCGCAATTTCGTTCAATGGTTTAAGAATCGCTTTCAAACGTAATCGCAGAATAATTAATGAAGCGATAAATAATACCGATAGTACTAATAACGTATCATTCATAATGCGCCATAATTCTCGGTAACCTATTCCTGGATGAGCTTCAATCTCTAATTTGGCAAGCTGCATCCAGCCAGAGGTGATCAAGCTCTCTTTAGTCTGAGACTCGAATAAACCTAAATCTGAAAACCAGCTAGGCACACCATCAATAACTATTGGGTTTTCCCAAGTTTGCTTTCTATCGTCGACAAGCCAAGTTAATGTAACTCGTCGATAAAAGCCGCCTTCAAATACAACGTTTATCAAGGTCTCTGCGCCAACTAAATCACCAGTTTCAAGGTGAGGCTTTAGCATTAGGCTAAGCGATGTACTCGTGTTATTTAAATCGGATTCCATCTGCTGTGTCATAAAGTCTTTTGTTTCAGTAAACTGAAAGTAGACGATGCATGACATAACAAGCAAAAAAAGTCCAAATAACAAAGAGTTGATCTGTTGAAACAGTGTCATTGCTGTGTTACTCCAATTTTAACTTAGGCTGTTTTAGGTTGTTTACGCCAAGGCGTTGTTTAAGGCTTGTCCAACGTTTTAAGCGTTTAGAGTCACCAGCAAGAACACCACGTCCTTTTTCTTTATTTAACCATAACTGTGTACCGTTAAAGCTATATACCGGTAATAAATCGTTTCGTTTAGTTGCTGGTTTAATTTCACCATCTATATTATCTAAGATGAGTGGTACTGAGCCAGGCGTCTCGTAATACGCCAAAACCATGTGATACTGATTGAGACGTAGTGCCTTAACCATGGTTATTCTCATCTTTTCATCCGGTACTCCAAGTTCTAATAATGTATAGTATTTTGCAATTGAGTAGTCTTCACAATCGCCACCATTTACACCGATAAACTCAATTGGAGTTGCCCAATAATTTTTTACGCCCCACAATTTAATGTCATCTACAAATCGAAAATAGTTAAAGAATCTATTCACTTTCTCTAGCTTTTCACGATTAGAAAGCGCCTTATCCTGAGTCAGAATTTTTACCCACGCGTTACCACGTTTTCCGGCTCGTTCACCGTAGTTTTTTCTCAGTGCATCGATAACTTTTTGATTATCTATACTACTGTCAGATTTTGCGTAGAGACCAAATGAAATCAACATGGGCACTAGCAAGAGCTTGAATGGCCAAGTAGTCCTTTGATTGCGCTGCACAAGCTCCATTGATTACTCTATAAACCGTCGGCCGTGTAAATGGTCCATTTCATGGCTGTTGATTGTTCCGTACCTGACAGTGATGCAACAATACGTCTGTTTTTTGAATGTGCTTCAGGAGAATCATTCTCATCGAGTAATTTGTCGAAACCATGTCCAACCGCTGCGACCCTAAATGCTGCAATTCCATATTGATTTTTTAACACATTAGCAACGGCATTGGCGCGGCTTTCAGAGAGCTTTTGATTGAGCTCTGCTGAACCTTGACGACTACAATGCCCTTCAATAGTTACATGACTGCCTGGAAACTTGTTCATAAAGTCACTAACTTCTTTAATTTTTTCATAATCAGTTTGGTTAATTGCCGCTGAATTATTTGCGAAGTTAATTTTCAAGGTAATGCTGTCATCGATTCGCTTAACGCTGCTACAGCCATTATTGTCAATATTAGCGCCTAAGAATGTATCAGCGCATTTTTCACGGGCCTCAATAACACCATCAGCATCTAAATCTTCTAGATTGTGTTGTTGGATCACCGCTTGTTCAATATCTATAATATCATTTGAACAACCAGCTAAAGTTAAAAAACTAATTGCTAACACTAAATATTTCATTATTTAACGCCTCCTTCGTAGCTATCTTCGCCAGCCCATAAATTTGAACGCGTCACGCGAAGTGAATCTAACAATTGTCCTGTTGCATTTAAGAGTCTATAGCGAGCGTCAATATTTTGATAATTAGCGTCTAAGAAATCCTTTCTCGCTTCAAAAAGCTCATTCTCAGTATCCAATAAATCCAATAGACTACGTTGGCCTAAACGAAATTGTTGTTCGTAAGCTGCTTGAGTTTGCTTGGATGAATCAACATGCTGCTGAATAAACTGTAGTTGCATTGTTAACAGCTCATAAGCATTCCAAGCGAGAGTATATCCCTCGGTAACGTCTCGGTGTGCTTTACGATTAAGCTCTACTGCTTCAGCAATCTGATATGCTGCTGCTCTTGATTGAGAGGCATTACGTCCACCTGCGTATAGGTTATATCTCATTCGTAGCATCGCAGATGCGCTATTATTGTGGCCACCAACATCGTCATTTAAGCGGTTAATACCTTCATCGCCAGAAAGGTTGTTGTTGGCATTGGCATCTATCTCAATTGTGAATGTCGGGTAAAAACTTGACGTAAAAGTTTCGCGAGCATAACGTGCCGCTTCGATATCATTCAGAGATGATTGGATCACAGGGTGATTTTTAAGTGCATCACTTAGACCCAGCCCTTCCGTTGTAGGTACCATATCTGCGTCAGGAACTGGGACAATCAAATCTTTTGGTTCATGATTAACTAATTTGCGAAACTTAGACACACTATCGCGGTAATTATTAGTAGCAGAAATCAAATTAACGTTTGCTCTTGCAAGTCGACCGGTAACTTGTGACAAGTCAGCAATACTGCCAAGCCCTGATTCAGTGCGCTCTTTAATTTGTTCGTAAATGTCTTGATGTGATTGTAGATTCTTTTCTGATAGTGATAAAACTTCTTGATGTTTTAAAACTTCGTTGTATATTTTTGCAACATCAAGTGCTAAATCTTCAGCAGTAGCATACAATGCCCACTGCTCAGAGCTTGCTTCTCTCTCTGTTCTTGATGTATCGCTTCCTGTGTAAAAACCATCAAACAGCATCTGCTTAATGCTTAATGTCAGCTCACCACGTTTCAGCCCTGCTTGGCCATCGTCGCCGTTGTCAGCGTAAATTCCTCGACGGGTTCCTGGACTATTGGTTTCTTCGTGACCGTAGCCAGCCGTTAAATCGACAGTTGGAAAATATCCAGCTTTTGCCTGCTTGACGCGCTCTTCTGCTACTTTAAAACGGGTCAACGCGATTCTAAGATCTGGGTTGTTATCCAGCGCCTGAGCTACGGCTTGTTCAAGTGTTTGCGCTTGTGCAATTGGCGAGGTAATTATTACTCCGAAGAGGGCACAAGCAATCATTGAATAACGCTTTATCGCGCCTTTCGATGACGTTCTATCAAATTGCATATAAAGTCCTTTAATTTACTGTTCTCTTAACGCAGATTGTTTAGCTCTCAATACCGGATTGAGAATATATTCCAACACCGTGCGTTTTCCCGTAATGACATCTACGGTCGTCATCATCCCTGGAATAATAGGAAGTTCCGTTTTATCTTTCTTAATTATGCTAGACGAATCTGTTCGAACTCGTATGACATAAAAGCTATTACCTTTATCATCCTGAGTGGTATCTGCACTTATATGTTCAACTTTTCCGTGCAATCCACCATATTTGGCAAAATCATATGCAGTAACCTTTACAATAGCTGGTAGCCCCGGGTGTAAAAATGCAATGTCTTGCGGTTTGATTTTTGCCTCAATCAACAGCTTATCTTGGGTAGGAACAATTTCCATTAAAGGCTGCCCCGGTGTGATTACGCCACCAAGTGTATTGATATGTATAGTTTTAATTGTACCAACAACAGGAGAGGTCATTAAAGCTTTTTCTACTTTATCTTGTACACCAACTTGCGCTTCATTCATCCGTGATAGCTCAGCTTGCATTTTGTTGAGTTCAGCGCGGGTATCAGTGCGGTATTTTAATGCTGTTTCACGCCGTTGTAATACTGTTTCGCTAAGAGATGATTCTGATTTTGGACGTAGTAATTGCACGCCTTCTAGCTCACCTAAAATATCATTGACGTTTCTTTCTAGTTTCAATAGTTCGACTTCAGGAATAATGTTCTTCTCGGCAAGGGGTCTTGTTAAACTGAGCTCTTTATTTGCAAAGTCATAACTTCTTTGTAGGGTTGCAACTTTAGAATCAAGCTCTTGAATTTCTTGTTTTTTTTGCTCTATTTTTCGTCCCTGGATTGCTAGTTGATTAATCAAGCTATCAAGTCGACCATTATATTCTTGCTGTTGTCTTGCCACTAACTCTGGCATTTTTTCCGTGAATTCATTGGTAAAGATAACTTCTTTTTTAGCGATTTTTATTTGTAATCGCCAGTTAGAATCATCACCTACTAAAATACTACTTAATTCTGCTCGAAGCCTGATGATGTTAGCTCTTAGGCTATCTACCTCTTGTTTTTGTTGGTTAACATCGGATTGAAACCGCGTGTCGTCTATACGAGCGATAGGCTGACCTTTTACAACTGACATACCTTCTCGAACATAGAGTTCTTCAAGAATACCACCGTCAAGACTTTGTACGATCTGAGTGTTTGATGAAGGGATAACTTTTCCTTCACCTGATGTTACTTGCTCTAATGCTGCAAAGTAAGCCCAAATAATAAATGTGAGAATAAGTGCGGCTAGAGCCCAAATTGTCAAACGGTGAATGCTAGGGGCTTCGGTTAACATTGCACCATAGACATCATCTGCCATTTCAATATCTTGTTGGGTTATTTTCACTTCTTTTCACCCCCCAAACTACCCGCTTTAAGTTTTTCTAGAACCGCATCACGTGGCCCATCTGCAATCAATCTATTCCTGTCTAAAACAATAATTCTGTCTACCAGATTAAGTAAATGCATTTTGTGGGTGATTAATAACATTGTTCGGTCTTTTCCGGTCAGTTTCATAGAGCGAATAAACTGGTTTTCAGCTCGTGCATCTAAACTGGCCGTTGGCTCGTCAAGCAATAAGATCGGAGGGTCATTTAATATAGCCCGCGCTAATGAAACACTTTGACGCTGGCCACGAGATAAAGCTTGGCCACCTTCGCCAACCTGCATATCTAAGCCTTCATTCTCAAGATCGGTGAATAGACTAACGCCAGATAATTCAACGGCTCTAATTAATTGATACTCGGTGACCTGACGTGTTCCAAAGAGAATGTTATCGCGAATAGTGCCGTGAAATAACGTCACTTCTTGCGGTAAGTAACCAAAGTTGCGCCTTAAATCACTCGGATGGATCTGACCATGATTAACACCGTCAAATTGTAATGACCCCGTCGACGGTTGATAGAGTCCAAGTAACACTTTGGCTAATGTTGTTTTACCTGAACCATTTCGGCCAATGATCGCCACCTTTTCTCCGGGCTTAACTTTGATCGACATCGGATAAAGTGCTGGCTTTTCCATTTCAGGATAAGTAAAGCCGAACTGCTCTGCATTAATGTGGCCTTTAAGACGCGCAATACTAACGAGTTGCCCCTTATTCTCAAATTCTTCTTCTGTTTCCATTAGGGTATTTATTGCAGACATCGCGGTAAGAGTATGATTTGAGCGAGTAAGTAATCCTGCTATTTTTGCCATTGGGGAAATAGCGCGACTTGATAGCATGACGGATGCGATAATAGCCCCCATAGAAATCATGTTTTCTGAAACTCGATAAACACCTAAAACAATAACACCGATGACGGCAGACTGAACAATAAAACTAGCGACATTGGACACTGAATTTGAAATGTTTTTAGACTTCATATTCCAGTTTGCAGTGTGGCCAAGCATCTGTTGCCAAGCCTTTTGTACAATGCCTTCAGCACCGTTTGCTTTAATCGATTCAATTGAGCTCAAGCTTTCAATTAAATGACCATGGCGTAAACTTGAAAATTTACTACTTTCTTCAATTGCATGACGCAATTTTGGTTGAAGTAACAGTGTGTACCCGATGATGATAACCGTTGCAATAATCGGAAACATAACGAGATCACCAGCAACTAACCATATAATAAACATAAAGAATAACGCGAAGGGAAGGTCGACCATTGCCGTAATTGTTGCCGAAGATAAGAAATCTCGAATGGTATCAAATTCACTGACTTGTTTTGCCGTTCCGCCAATGCTTGGACTGCGTTTTTCTAATGGAATACCAATAACTTTGGAAAATAGTTTCGACGACATTGTTATGTCAATTTTTTTACCTGCAACATCGATTAAGTACCCGCGCAGTTGCTTGAGCAGCAAATCGAAAATGTAGGCTAAACCAGCACCTAAAGCTAATACCCATAATGATTCAAATGCAAGATTGGGGACAACTTTGTCATATACGTTCATAACAAATAAAGGGGATACGAGAGCAAATATATTAATTAAAATTGTTGCGATGATTACATCGCGATAAATGCTCGCTGCACTTTTTATAGAAGCCCATAACCAATGCTCCTTGTGTTGATAATGATGAACATCTTGAAGTTTATCACCTCGATACTGTTGCTTAATTAAAAATAAGTAACCAACATATTGAGTTTCGAGCTCTGCGATTGTTAATTTATCTTGACCACCAGTTTCTGGTAATGAAATAATTGCATTATCATTATCAAAATTAAGCTCTTGAAGTACACAGGCTTTTTGATCTTTCAACATTAAAATACAGGGTAATAACATACCAGGTATTTCATCTAATCCTTTGCGATTAAGCTTGGCTGTTAATCCTGCACGGGAAGCTGCTTGAGGTAGTAATTCTGGAGATAACACGGCTTCAGTTATTGGAAGACCAGCAGATAACGCTTCAGCAGAGCAGGGCGAACCAAAGTACTCCGTTAAAATAACTAGACAATCCAATAAAGGATCGCTATTAACTCGTTGAGACGGTGAAATAGCCCATTGGGCTTGTGTCTTACCTTGAGACTGCAATGTCGTTACCTTTATGCATCAATATCGATAAAGTGCCAATGCAAAACTGCATTGGCACTTTTCATTTTTACGCTATTAATTAATAATATAGCACACTTTCCATAAGTCGTTAATATCCTCATCAATCAATGTCGTATCATCATTTACTTTACCTAGGTCAAGAAGTGTTTGTTTCCCCAAACTAATAAATGATGTATTAATTACAGGGGATTGCCCTTGTTGCAATTCGTTTGATAAATCTACACTTTCAAGTTTTATAGTCTGACTTGGTACGCCGTCTATATCTATTAAAATTGCGGTGATATTTTCATCAGATGTAACTCAAGGATACTTCTCCAAATCAGAAGTATTGTCAAGTGTTAATAAGCTTTAATGCTCGATATTGTTTTAATTTAATACAAAGCTTTCATGCCTTGTTGTTAGCTCGGATTGAGCATTATTTCATTGCCGATTTTTCGATGAGGAAGTCGTTGTTCGTCGGGGCATTTAAAGGTAGTTATCATATGTACTTTCGGGGTATAAAAACCACCCTCTTAAAGGTGGTTTTTATAATTTAGTGGTCCTTTAGTCTTTATTTGATGCGATTTCCGTCTTTATCAAGTAAGGTTACCTTACCCATACCTAATGATTTTAAGCGGGGCAATTGAGTTTTTGCATCGCCAACCACTAAATAAATCATCTTGTCACTGTCCATGTACTTCTTCATCACCGATTTAGCCTGTGCTAACGTCATATTGGTTAATGCTTGTTGTTGATCTGCTACATAATCATTTGGCAGATTGTAGGTATTAATATTTTGCAATACCCCCATTAAGCTATTCGGTGTTTCAAAAGCACGAGCATCTTGTTTTGCTAGTACTGACTTAGCACTATCTAGAGCTGCTTGGTCAAAGTTGTTTTCGTAGTTGTTAAAAATCTCTTTAAAGGTTTTTAATGACTCTAAGGTTACATTTGAGCGAACACTTGACTGTGCAGTAAACGCACCGCCTTGGTTGCTGCGGCTAAAGCCTGAATAAGCTCCGTAGGTATAGCCCTTTTCCAATCGTAGAATTTGAAATAATTGACCTGAGAAGCTACCACCTAGATTGTGATTTACCGCAACACTTGGGTAATAATCGCTTGAGTTAGCAGTCATAGCTCGGCTACCAATGCGAATAAATGACTGCTTAGCCCCAGGCACATCGACAAAGTAAACTTTAGATTTACTTAGTGTCATACGTTCGCCTGCCTTTGGTATCATTACATGACCTGGCTTTAACGTGGCCAACTTAGTTAAACTCATACCTACTTGCGTTTGTGTAATATCACCAGCTACCTGCACACTAGTTACGTTAGCTTTAACATTGGCATGATAGAATGCTTTGACATCGTTAAGGGTTAGTCCTTCAACATCTTTTGCAGTGCCGGTAACTGGTGTACCAAGATTGCTATCAGGGTAGAGCAGCTTTGCATATACATTAGCAGCGATGGCATTTGGGCTACCAGTAGCTTGTTTGATTCTGGCTAGTGTTTCTTTCTTTACACGTTCCCATTGTGTTTCATCCCAACGTGGTTCTAGTAACACCTCTTGAGCTAGCGCCATCACAGCGTGATAGTTTTTACTTAAAGTACTACCGCTTAACGTGATGTACTCATCACTGGTGGTGAAGCTTAATTCAGCGCCTAATTCCCCTAATGCGTCTTCTAGCTGTTGTGGTGTTTTGGTTTTAGTGCCTTCCATTAACATATCAGTTAATAGGTTCGCGGCGCCATGCTTACCGGGTAAATCTAATAGATGACCTCCCATGATTCGAATTGAGAACGATACAACGGGTAATTCAGTGTGCTCTATTCCCGATACTTTGACGCCGTTTAGCAAAGAGATATCCCAAACTTGCGGCAGTTGCACTACAGGTGTTGGGCCAAACTGTGGCTCAATTGAGCGATCAAAACTCGACACTTCTTGGGCTACAGGGACAAGTGCTACGTTCGTTGCCTCTTTGGCCATGTCGTTCTCAACGCCTTGCACTATTTTCTCTTCTTTTACATTTGCTTTCACGGCGCCAGTTAATATTAAATCGGTTTGCCCTTTGGGAACGAAGCTCGTTGCAATAAAGTTTTTACCAAGAATGTACTGATTAAATACGCGCATTAAATCGCTTTTAGTGACTTTTTGGTATTGTTTAATTTCGGTGCTAATAAGGTTTGGATCGCCGTAGAACTCATTATAAGTTGCTAATGCCGAGGCTTTTGAGAATACGCTGTTGATGCTTTGGTAAAACTCGTTTTCTTTACTCGTTAAAATACGAGAAATTTGCTTGTCTGTTGCCCCGTTTTTAGCAAACTTTGCTAGTGCTTTGTCGATACTGGCTTTAACGTCATCGAGCTGTTTGCCATCAAAAGCGCGTACAACCATTTTGAAGGTTCCAGCGAGTTCACCGTGATTAACATAAGCTGATGCACGTGGTGCAACTTTATCTTCTTCAACAAGTGTTTGGTACATTACCGAATCTTTGCCATCACTTAAGATTTGCGCGAGCATTTCTAAGGCAAAGCGATCATCACTGTTTTGATCGACGGTTGGAAATGTCATCGCTAGTTGCGGTACTTTGGCGAAGTTATCTTCATGATAGAGTGATTTGTTTTGCGTTAATGTCACTGGCATTGGTGGCAGAGGCGTGACGTCACCGCGTGCTTTAAATTCACCAAAGTATTTTTTAATCCAAGCTTTGGCTTGTTTTTTATCAAAATCGCCAGCAAGTACCAGTGTTGCATTATTAGCGCCATACCACTTGTTATAAAATTCACGAACATCACCGAGGGTAGCGTTTTGTAGATCTTCTAGACTACCAATAACTGACCAGCTATATGGATGGCCTTCAGGATAAAGGGCTGACAGCGTAACGCCGCTTTCATGGCCGTAAGGACGGTTATCAACACTTTGGCGTTTTTCATTTTTAACGACTTGTTTTTCGTTTTCTAACCCTTCTTGAGTGACGGTGTTAATGAAGTAACCCATGCGATCAGACTCCATCCACAACACTTTTTCAAGACCATCGTTAGGTACTGTTTCATAGTAAATTGTGCCGTCAGTCCATGTTCCGCCATTTAAACTGCCACCCATGCTGCCAATATTCTTAATGAATTTTCCGGCGCCGACATTTTCTGAATTCTGAAATAACATGTGCTCAAAGAAATGCGCGAAGCCTGTACGGCCGACTTTTTCACGATTTGAACCGACGTGATATTGAATAGCAACGGCAACGACTGGATCTGATTTATCCTGATGTAGAACGACTTCAAGGCCGTTGTCTAAAGTGAATTTTTCGATATCTAAATTAACGGCGTTGGTTGATTCTACAGCTTTAGGTGTTGCCGTTGTCGATGAGCTAGTGACATTACAGCCAGTAATAGCGAGCGCTAGGGCGCTTAAAGCAAAGACTTTTTTATAGTTATTCATGGTGTTCCCTTCGTTTTTATTTGCAAACACTGTAAAGGGAGTTAACGGGAATAACAAGCTTTGAGAGAAGATGAAATGTAAGTGAATTTCAGAAAGAAAAAAGCCTGTAGTCATCAACTACAGGCTCTATCTAACATTATGATTAAGTTAATAAATTAACTTAAGCTTTTGCTGCCGCTAGTGCTGCGTTTAATGTAGCACTTGGACGCATAATGTCTTTAACTTGAGCTGGTGTTGGGTGGTAGTAACCGCCTGGCTCAGTTGCACGGCCTTGAACTTCACTTAGCTCTTTTAAGATAGTTTCTTCTTGCTCACTCAGTGTTTTAGCTAACGTAGAGAATTTAGCAGCTAGTTCAGTATCTTCTGTTTGGTTAGCAACAATGTTTGCCCAGAATTTAGCTAAGTAGTAATGGCTACCACGGTTATCTAACTCACCAGTACGACGTGATGGTGATTTATTGTTTTGCAACAACTCTGTCGTCGCTTCGTCTAATGTTTTAGATAAAATAGCGGCTTTTTTGTTGTCTTGCTTAATGCCCATATCTTCTAGAGATACAGCCATTGCCATGAACTCACCAAGTGAATCCCAACGCAAATGGTTTTCTTCAGTAACTTGCTGTACGTGACGTGGTGCAGAGCCGCCAGCGCCAGTTTCGTACATACCACCGCCTTTGAGCATAGGTACGATTGAAAGCATTTTAGCTGATGTGCCTAGTTCCATGATTGGGAATAAATCAGTTAGGTAATCGCGTAGGACGTTACCAGTTACTGAAATAGTATCTTGGCCGCGCATTTGACGTTCCATTGAGAAACGGATCGCCTGATTGTAATCCATTTTGTGGATTTCAACGCCGTTTAGATCATGCTCTTGTAGGTACTTATCAACTTTAACCATTAATTGCATGTCATGTGCGCGCTCAGGATCTAACCAGAACACAGCTGGAGTATTAGTTTGACGTGCACGATTAACACCTAATTTAACCCAATCACGTACTGGCTCGTCTTTAGTTTGACATGCACGCCAGATATCACCTTGCTCAACATCGTGTTGCATTAAGATAGTACCGTCTTGTGCAACTACACGCATAACGCCGTCAGATTCGATTTCAAACGTTTTATCATGTGAGCCATATTCTTCTGCTTTCTTAGCCATTAAACCAACGTTTGGTACTGTACCCATAGTCGTTGGATCGAATGAACCGTTTGTTTTACAGAAGTTAATCATTTCTTGGTAGATACGTGCGTAGGTAGATTCTGGCATGACGGCTTTAGTATCTTTTGCATTGCCATCAGGGCCCCACATTTGACCAGCGTTACGGATCATTGCTGGCATAGAAGCATCAACGATAACGTCACTTGGTACATGTAGGTTAGAAATACCTTTTACTGAATCAACCATTGCCATTTCTGGACGTGCTGTATAACACGCTTGAATATCACGTTCAATTTGCTCACGCTGAGTACGTGGCAATGCTTGAATTTTGTCGTAGATATCAGCTAAACCGTTGTTAGGGTTTACACCTAACTTCTCAAATGTATCGCTGTGTTTCTCAAATGCATCTTTGTAGAAAACTGATACGGCGTGACCAAATACGATTGGGTGAGAAACCTTCATCATGGTTGCTTTAACGTGTAGTGACCACATTACGCCTGAATCACGACAGTCTTGTAGTGATTTTTCGAAGAAAGCACGTAGCGCTTTGCTGCTCATAAACATGCTGTCTACGATTTCGTTTGCTTCTAATGCTACTTCTTTTTTAAGTGAAACTTCACCATTTGGTGCAACATATTCAATGCGTACTGTTTGTGCGCTATCGACTGTTACTGATTGCTCTGATGAGAAAAAGTCGCCGCCACGCATGTAATCAGCGTGTGATTGCGAAGTCATTTCCCATTGACCCATTGAGTGAGGGAATTTTTTAACGAATGCTTTAACTGCTGGAGGAGCACGGCGGTCAGAGTTACCTTCACGTAATACAGGGTTTACTGCACTACCCAGTACTTTGGCGTATGTTGCTTTTACGGCTTCTTCTTCTGCATTAGCTGGTACTTCAGGGAAGTCTGGTAAATCATAGCCTTGCTCTTGTAATTCACTGATACACGCTTTTAGCTGTGGAATCGAGGCACTGATATTCGGTAATTTAATGATATTAGCGTTTTCGTCTTGTGTCAGTTGACCAAGGAAAGCTAAGCCATCTTCTACACGTTGCTCAGGCTTTAAACGGTCGTTAAATCCAGCAAGTACACGAGCACTTAGTGAAATATCGCTCAATTGCATATCGATACCAGCTGCTGCGGTAAAGGTTCTAAAAATTGGCAGAAGTGAACAAGTGGCTAGCGCTGGCGCTTCGTCGGTCATTGTGTAATAAATGGTATTCTTGTTGGACATTATATTTCCCTAGTCTTGGTGCTTTAGGCATAAGACTTCATGTTGTGCTCTTAAATTGTCACTCGAGCAATGAATCTTATGAGTTAAAATCTTTATCTGTATAAGATCGTAATAAAATAACACAAATACAGAATATTGCGGGTAAATTATGCGAGATATCGACTAAAGACGGATGATTGTGTAATTAACTTTACAATAATCGCGATTAGCAATAACGACGCATTATGTGGGGCATCATACTAGCTTATATTAGTAGCTATTTGAAGAGAGAAAATAGAGAGAATTGGTAGAATTTTATTCACTTTTATTGAATAAAAATGATGAATACTGATAGCTTATGAAAAAATGAGGTGATTGTAAAAATAAATCACCTCATTATCAGTGTGTTAGAAGTGCCATTTCACCATGATATTAGGGTTTTTCTCGGTAACACCGTCAATGCCAAATTTGTTTTTCCAATACACGTATTCAACGCCAGCGTAGAATTTATTTTTCTCGATGCCAATGTGTTGGCCAACATCATATTTTATTTGAGACGTGAAATTATAACCAGAAGCAACAGTGTTAGTGCTATCGACGAGGTCAATAAAACCATCATAAACAACGGATTTACTGACAGGTAGGGACCATACAAAGGTTAGTTGATTGTTGTTATCGCCTAATTCGTTATTACGGCGATAGTAAGTGATGTTAGCGAAGTTAAACTTTGGAATGGATAAGTTGGCACCAACACCAATAAGGTAATTATCAAACTGTGCTAAAT
>MPDF01000160.1 GCA_001874365.1 Gammaproteobacteria bacterium MedPE
GCATATAACAAGCTCAGTTTGTGTGTCTTAACTGCCCAGTCAGGTAAAAGATGGATCAACTCACCACTTTCTATTTCTTCTTCAACCTGATAATAAGGTAAGCATGCTATGCCTAAGTCTTGCTTGGCGAGGGATAAAATAGAGCTATATGTATTCGAAACTACACTGCCGCTGACTTCAATCTGGTACTCTTTCTCAGCGTTAACCAATACAAGCTGGTTCCACCGAGCATTTTGCCCGTTTAGGATAAAAGAGCAGTGATGCAAGTCTTTAATTGATAGAACGTTATTCTGTTCAGCGAAATTCTTACTACAAACCAAGACATTTCTAATAAACCCTAGCTCTTTTCCAACAACATCATCAGGTAGAGTCTCATAAGCACGAAAGGCAATATCAAAATCACCTGACGCTATTTCTCTTTTGAGTGGGCCGAAATCCAGAATAAGATTTATTTGCGGGTGTTGGCGAGTAAAGTCAGGAATGACGTGATGGCACAATGCTTTACCAAATTCGAATGGAGCTGTGACCTTTAAATCTCCTGAAAACTCCTGAGTAATATCCTTTACTCTTATTTCAGCTTCAGCCGCCAACAACTGAATTTGTTTCGCTTTCGTGAATAGCTCATCTCCAACCTCTGACAAGGTAATGCGTCGAGTTGTTCGATGAAACAGTTTTGTATTAAGGGTTTGTTCTAAGTTGCTGACATGTCGCGACACCAACCCTTTGGAAACATCCAATACTTCAGCAGCTTTAGTAAAACTACCTTCTTCGGCAACCACTAAAAAAGTTTGCAGATAGGTAAGGTTCATTATTAACCCTATTTGGTAAACAATGTGTTCATTTTATATTGTTTTTTATGAGATAAAAGCTGTCTATGATTTAAATGTCAAAACTAACTGGAGCAACAATGAAAATTTTAGTTATCGGTGCATCTGGCACTATAGGCAGTCGAATTGTAAATGCACTATCAGCGGCCCATGAGGTAATAACAGCAAATTACCAAAGTGGTGAAGTACAAATAGACATATCAAACATTGAATCAATTACTTCTGCTTTTGAAACAATCGGAAAAGTGGACGCCATCATATGCGCTACTGGCAATGTCGCTTTCAATGCGTTTTCCGAATTAACTCGTGATGAGTGGGATATGGGCATAAACAGTCGCTTAATGGGGCAAGTCAACCTTACCCAAATTGGCAGTCAATATCTTAATGATGGCGGCAGCATCACACTCACAAGCGGTATTATCGCTGATTACGCAATTGCTTACGGCACAAGTGCTGCAACATTAAACGGCGCAATAGAGCATTTTGTTAAAGCGGTTGCTTTAGAACTGCCCAGAAACATTCGAATTAATGTCGTTAGCCCAACCGTCGTGACTGAATCACTGTCCGTTTACGGTGACTACTTCCCTGGTTTTAACTCCATCAACGCAGAAGAATTAGCAAAATATTACGTGCGCTCTGTGTTAGGTGTAGAAACAGGGCAAACGCTTAAAGCATTCGCCGGCAATTAATTTGGTTATGGTCAAAAAGTCGAAAAACAGTAAAAATTAACGGAGAGTAAAATGAAAAGTCTTATTAAGCCAATTGTTGTGGCGGCAGCATTCCTATTAACCGCTAACCCTGTGATATCTAAAGCATCGAACGCAATCACTGTGGATATTTTTGAAGGTGAAACCGCAACGGTCAATTCCTATATCTTTTCAAATGGCGAATCTTTAGTTGTGATGGATGTACAGCGTTCAACTGCAGAGGCTAAAAAGCTTACAAAGGTCATTAAAAATAAACAGCTTCCTTTAACGCATATATTAATCACTCATGGTCATCCCGACCATTACACGGGAATGAGCTGGTTATCCAAGCAATTTCCAAAAGCAAAAATTGTGGTGGCTAATGAAGCGATAAAAAAAGATATTCTTGGTTTTTCAACATGGATGGAAAGTGTCGGTTGGTTAGAAGCTGAGCCGTTACTGAAACCTAAATCGAGTAAGAACCCTAATGGGTTTGATTATGTTAATAATATTCATGCATTAAACAGTGATACATTAATGATGAATGGTGGTGGTAAATTGAAATTGAATGCCCACTATTCTCCGGCAGAGGCAGAGCATCTAACGACGGTTTATGTTGATGATCTAAATGCATTATTTACATCAGACTTTGGTTATCATAACGTTCACCTTTGGATGGGACAAGGTGTCAGTAAAGCGCATATCGCAAACTGGCGAGCGCAATTGAATCGTTTCAAATCTAAATATAGCGAGAGCAAGCCTAAAGTGTATCCTGGTCATGGTAAGCCAGCCGATATCACTTTGTTTGATACCTTAATTACTTATATTGATGATTTTAACCACATTACCTCAACCGCTATATCTAAAGATGAGGCGAAGAGAAAAATGAAGGCGTTATACCCTGACTATAAAGAAGCTGATTTCTTGCTTAAATATAGTGTTGATAACCATATGAATTAACTAGCGAATTTTTAGTGAACAGTATGCCTGTTCTTAACAAAAGCACAGGAATTTTTTTAAACATACATGTTAGGGTACTTTTTTCACTAAAAACAGTCATTTGGGTTACTCAGTTTTTTCTTTAAATTCACACAGCTCTTCAATGATACACGCACCGCATCTGGGTTTTCTAGCGGTACAAATATAACGTCCGTGGAGAATTAGCCAGTGATGCGCGTCCACCTTAAACTCTTTAGGAATGACTTTAAGTAGTTTTTCTTCCACTTGGTCAACGTTTTTACCCATCGCGAATTTGGTGCGGTTAGCGACGCGATAAATATGGGTATCAACGGCGATAGTCGGCCAGCCAAAGGCGATGTTGAGGACGACATTGGCAGTTTTACGACCAACACCGGGCAATGCTTCTAGTGCTTCGCGATTCTCTGGAACTTCGCCATTGTGCAAATCAACAAGCATCTGACAGGCTTTGTGAACATTTTTGGCTTTGGAATTATATAGCCCTAAAGTTTTGATATAGCTGGCAAGTCCATCAATACCTAAATCGACAATGGCCTGTGGCGTGTTGGCAACAGGAAATAGCTTACTGGTCGCTTTATTTACACCAACATCAGTTGATTGCGCCGACAAGGTTACCGCGACTAACAGTTCAAAAGGCGATGAGAAGTCGAGTTCAGTTTCAGGATGTGGATTATCGTCCCGTAAAATGGTGAGGATTTGCTGGCGCTTTTCTTTATTCACTGGCTAAGCTCTTTTTGTTATTTTGCGGCTTTTTTAAGTTTCTTTTCTTGCTCTTTAAGCACTTCGTTAATAAAGCTCTTTCGGCCATATTGGCGTGTGATAATACATTTATCTAATGAGAAACCACGAGCTGGGCAGTATTCACGGCCATAATAAATAATTTGTAGGTGCAGCTTATTCCATTTTTCTTTGGGAAATAGACGCTTACCGTCACGCTCGGTTTGCTCAACACTTTTGCCATTGGTTAATCCCCAACGAAACAGCAAGCGGTGAATATGGGTATCAACGGGAAAAGCAGGTACATTGAATGCTTGAGCCATCACTACCGACGCTGTTTTATGGCCAACACCTGGCATCGCTTCTAAGGCTTTAAAATCTTGCGGTACTTCACCGTCGTGCAGCTCAATAATCATTTGTGAAAGATGCCAGATCCCCTTTGATTTCATTGGCGATAGACCACAAGGTTTGATGATTGCTTTAATTTCATCAATGGTCATTTTTACCATGTCGTAGGGATTATCAGCCTTAGCAAACAATAACGGTGTTATCTGGTTAACGCGCTCATCGGTGCATTGTGCCGACAATAAAACGGCGACTAATAGGGTGTAAGGATCAGTATGATCAAGTGGAATTGGCACTTCAGGGTAAAGTTCATCGAGGATCTCAACGATTGCCTCGATTTTCTCTTGTTTACTGACTGTCTTGTATTCAGTATCTACTGCAATATTCATTCAAGTGCCTTTATTATTCTTGTTATTTAGACCTTGCTCACTCGAGCGCGCTCGATTTTCTTCTCTTCAACTGGCGGAACAACCATCGCTTCCACTTTATTGTTAAGGCTATTTTTTATCGCGAGAATAAAGCCTAGTGCCACGAATGCACCTGGTGGCAGCATAATAAATAGAAATGATTGGTCGATGGCAAAAATTTCAATGCGCAAGCTGGTGGCCCATTGTCCTAGCAGTAATTCTGCACCATCAAATAGCGTACCTTGGCCCAGCAATTCTCGCACTGCGCCTAATAAAACCAATACGGCACTAAAGCCGATAGCCATAATAAACCCGTCATAGATCGAAGGTAATAAGGCGTTTTTAGAGGCGTAGGCCTCAGCGCGGCCGATGATAATACAGTTGGTTACAATCAATGGTAAAAAGATACCTAATGACTGATATACACCAAACGCGTAAGCATTAAATAGCAACTGAACACATGTTACGTATCCAGCAATAATCATGACAAATATTGGGATGCGGATCTCTTTTGGAATAAAGCGGCGAATCAATGACACAGTGGCATTGGAGCCAACCATCACAATAATTGTCGCTAAACTCATACCAAGTGCGTTAGTTAGTGTTGAGGTTACTGCGAGTAAAGGACATAAGCCTAATAACTGAACTAAGCCGGGGTTATTCTTCCACAACCCTTGCCATGTTAATTCTGCATAGGTGTTCATGATTGACCTCCACATGTTTGGGTTGATTGTAGAATAGAGGTTTGATGATTATTAACGTATTCGACGGCTTTACGCGTTGCTTCAACGACCGCGCGAGGTGTAATCGTTGCACCCGTGAACTGATCAAACTTACCGCCATCTTTTTTCACACGCCAGTGTGATTGGTTTTTGTCACTCAGCAACCAGCCTTTAAAACTGTCCATCCATGATGATTTAGCGATTTCAATTTTATCGCCTAATCCCGGTGTTTCAGTATGACGAAGTGTTCTGACACCGCTTACTTTACCTTGTAATGTAACGCCAACTAGCAAGTCTATGTTGCCGTTGTAGCCATTGGGGGCGGTAGTTTCAATGGCTATTGCCACTGGGCTACCGTCATTTTTTGCAATAAAAGCGCGTTGTGCTGTGGTGCGGCCCAGTACGTTAGGTGCGGTTACTAGCACGCATTGATTAGCGAGGTCGTTGTTGTAACTTGACGGCTCAATCACTTGCTCTAATAACGTTAATAGGTAGCGCTGTTCTTGCTTTGTTATTGCATCTTTAGTGAGCTGTTGAGTTAACGTCACTATAGCTGTCACTATTAACGCAAATGCAGCAAGGATAAGGCCGTTCTTTGAGATGATTTTAGTCATTTGAACGTCCTTGCTTAGGATGACGTTTTTTCTGGTGACCGTAGCTCGATGGCTTGGAGTACATGTCGATGACTGGCACCGTCATATTTGCAAGTATTACCGCAAAGGCTAATGCATCTGGATAACCACCGTATTGTCTAATGACATAAACTAATAGGCCGATAATCGCGCCAAAAATAAGCTTTCCTTTATTGCTGGTAGCGGCCGTTACAGGATCCGTTGCGATAAAGAATGCGCCAAACATCGTCGCGCCACTTAAGAGGTGGAAAAATGCTGATGCGTGAGTATCTGGATCAACTAAATATCCTAACGTTGCACAAACAGCTAGCGTTGCCATCACAGCAACGGGAATATGCCAGCGAATAATCCGCTGAGCAACTAACCATAAACCGCCAAATAGAAAGGCTAAATTAACCCACACCCAACCAACGCTGACAAAGCCGTTGTAGATAGGTTTGGTGAAGCTCTCATACGTTGTTAAACCAAGGCTTAAATCGGTGCGTAGTGTATCTAATGGTGTGGCCATTGTAATGCCATCAACACTCAGTCTTAACTCATTAACCGTTAATCCTGTTGTTGTGACACCAGTAAAGATTGCGCTAAAAATATCACCGGCACCGAGTTGATATTGGCTCAATTCAAGTGGCACTTGCCAATTGGTCATGGTGACAGGAAAAGAGATAAGCAACAGAACATAACCCACCATCGCAGGGTTAAACAAATTAAAGCCTAATCCTCCGTAAAGCTGCTTTGCGACTATGATGGCAAAGCCCACACCGATAACGCTAATCCACCATGGGGCTAGCGGCGGAATTGAAATAC
>MPDF01000161.1 GCA_001874365.1 Gammaproteobacteria bacterium MedPE
TGGATCAGTTTAGATATGCATGGTAAACAACCAAAAGCTGTGTGTATTAAGACTGCACCACATCCGGCGTTTCCAACGGATATGCAGGCTCAGTTTTGTGTATTAAATGCTTTGGCAGACGGTAATGCCAACGTGGTTGAAACGATTTTTGAGAATCGCTTTATGCATATTCCTGAATTACAACGTATGGGCGCTACTATTGAACTTGAAGGCAACACTGCTATTTGTCATGGCAAAGCGCGTTTAAGTGGTGCTCAGGTAATGGCTACTGATTTACGGGCTTCAGCGAGTTTAGTGATTGCCGGTTTAGTCAGTGATGGTGAGACTGTTGTTGACCGTATTTATCATATTGATCGCGGCTATGAAAAAATCGAAGAAAAACTTAATGGATTAGGGGCGACTATTGTTCGCTTAAATGACTAGGTTTTTATCGTTGTAGCATATGACAGGCGTTAACTTGATTAGTTAGCGCCTTTTTTATGCGTTAGAAACTACCCAGTTCAACCGTTTCCATCACTAATTCAAGTTCTTGACCATTTCTAACAACCGTAAAACTGATTGTGTTACCTGGCTTGGTAGTCTCTATTTGATAACGTAATTCACTTAAGTTATTGAATTGCTTGCCGTTGACTTTAGTGATCACATCAGCTGTACGTAAGCCTGCAGCATAAGCAGGGCCAGCTTGATAAACATTGGTAACCCTAACCGCACCAATATCGATGTTAAATGTGGAATTACTAACAACAGTTTCACCATCAAAGCCTAACGAACCACGGGACACATATCCTTCAGTGAGCAATTCTTTGAGAATATTGAAGGTTAACTTAGCGGGGATGGCAAAACTTATGCCGTTACTGGTGTTGCCGTTCGTTTCATTCATAAAGGTATTAAAATTAGCATTGTTGATACCAACCAGCTCACCTCGTGAATTAATCAATGCACCACCGGAATTTCCTGCATTTACAGCGGCGTCCGTTTGAATTAAGTCGACAAAGTAATTTGGAAAAACCTGCGTTTTACGGCCATTTGCACTGATAATACCTTGAGTAATGGTTTGGCCTAAGTTATATGGATTGCCAATCGCAAACACTAAGTCGCCAACCTGAGGGTTGTGTTTAAGGCTTACAGGAATAAATGGTAAGTTTTCTAACTTGATCTTTAAAACGGCAAGATCGGTGAGAGGATCGGTACCTATTATGCTAGCCACACCACGACGGCCATCTTGCAAGGCGACATAGATGATATCGGCACCTGCGATAACATGTAAATTGGTTAGGATAATACCATTAGCAGACATGATGACGCCTGAGCCAAGACCTTGTCTTCGCATGTCTACTTCATTAAGCGGTGTGCGATGTTGAGTGATTGAATAAATATTAACGACCGCAGGCGCAGCTCGTTTTATAGCATAAGAATAAGAAACGGGCGCAGTATGAATAACTAACCATTGCTTCACTGCACTCAATATTGCGGTACGTGTTGTCGGTAAGACGATCACAATAAGTGCGCCGATAACTAATCCGAAAGCTGCTGCTTTTATTGTTGAAGTGATCCCTTTTAACACATCTTAATCTCGTAAAAATCGCTGACCAAGAAGATTAACATAAGCGGTTAATTTTGGGGAGAAAAATAAAAGCCAGCACTAGGCTGGCTTTGATAGGTAGACGTAGGGTTTAGCTATCTAATGATGATGTAAAGCACATTGTTACCACGCTTAACACGTAGCGCAGCAACATCTTCATGATCCTTGATATATTCACGTAATTCACCAACACTTTTCACTCGGGTTCTACCAGCAGCGATAATAACGTCGTCGTTACGCAATCCTGCTTGGAACGCTGGCGAGTTTCGTTGTATCTCAGTAACCAAAATACCTTTAACTGAACCATCATCCGTATTTGATAGGGTAGAGCCTTCAAGCTTAGGGTGAATAGCAGCAGCATTTACATCAGCGCCACCGGCTTTCTTAAGCGTTACATTAAACGTTTTCTCTTTACCATCACGAACTACAGTTATCTTTAATCGACTACCTGCTCCCATCGTGGTTACTTTAGCTTTAAGATCTGAGAACCCTTTAATTGATTTTCCGTTGACCTTGATAATGATGTCGCCCGCTTCTATACCTGCTTCTTGCGCTGCTGAATCTTCCATTACTTGACTAACAAAGGCACCGTGTTTGGTTTTTTGACCAAAGCTTTCAGCAAGCTCTTGCGTCAGAGGTTGGCCTGAAATACCTAGAGCACCACGTCTCACTTCACCAAACTCAATAATTTGATTAACTAAGTTACTCGCCATGTTAATTGGGATTGCAAAACCAATACCGACATTGCCACCTGTTGGCGCAATAATCGCTGTATTAATTCCGATTAATTCGCCCTTTAGATTCACTAATGCGCCACCTGAATTTCCGCTATTGATGGCCGCATCGGTTTGAATGAAATCTTCTAAATTTTGATTGTTTAATCCAGAGCGTCCTAATGCCGACACAATACCTGAGGTAACTGTTTGTCCCAAACCAAATGGGTAACCGATAGCAACGGTGAAGTCACCAACACGTAGTTCATCAGAATTAGCTTTTTTTACTTCGACTAAATTGTCAGGCTCTATTTGCAGTAGGGCAACATCACTTTGTGGATCCGATCCAATCATTTTGGCGTCAAAACTGCGACCGTCGTTTAGAGATACTTTAATCTTGTCTGCATTATCAACGACGTGGTGGTTTGTTAAAATATAACCTTCCTCTGCATCAATGATTACTCCTGAACCGAGTCCCCTAAAAGGTTGTTCGCGCTGCTGACCACCACGACCTAAGAATGGACGAAACGCTTCGGGAATACGATTCTTAGATTTTTGTGTACCTTCGACTGAGATCGATACGACCCCCGGGGTAATTTTTTCTAGCATAGGCGCTAGGCTATTAACTTGACCTGTGCTGCTTGAACTAGGCCATGCTGCGTGAGAAGGCGCTGAAGTAAATCCAAGTGAAAGCGCGAGTAATGCGGCACTGATAACGGTAAGTTTTTTGGCTGTCATATTTTGATTTCTCCAAAACTAAAATAATACGTACATTCCAGAGGACTATTGTTAATTGGATTAGTTCCAGAATGTGTTTGAACCATTTGGTATTAGGTCTATTTTTGTACTGGCATTGTTTTTTAGTACAAAAAAACGCCAGCGTCGACAAGCGAGACTGACGTTTCTCAACGCTGATTTAATTAAGCTGATGCTTTATCGTTATCATCTGTACTCTTGGGAGTAATGATATTGTGAGTTCCTTGTACATAATCATTTGGTTGAGCAGTTGTAGACTCTTGCGAATCATTTGCTGCTTCTTGAGCTTCTAACTCAACGTCTGCTATAGCATCTTGAACTAAATTAGTTTCTTTTGTTTCTTTAAATGGAATTTTTATGCTGACATCGCTATCTGGTAACAAGCTTTGTTGTGCTTGAGCCATGTGCTGATACACATTACGATATTCTTTTGCCATGTTGCCAAGTAACTCTGCACTCGATGCAAAGTGTTGCTCAACATCTTGTTTATATTGATTTAGCTCTGCTTCAAGCTGTTGTGTTTTAGCTTTCTCAGCGCTGTTATCAGTCGATTTATTTGACGTAACCTTGCCAATAACAAAGCCGATAACCGCAGCAAGAACAATTAATAAAATGCTCATCGTCAAATCCATGTTGTCTCCTAAAGAATGATAGTGCCAGTTTTAACGAATGTGCTAATATCTCTGGCTTTGAAAATAATGTCCCTAAATTTAACCGCAAATATTGTTTGAAGGAAATTCGCGATCTATGTCTCAGCTTACCCCGTTACAAAAATATCAACAAGACTTAACGCGAGATGATTTTAGCTACGATGCTGCCCAAGAAAACGCAGTAAAGCATCTGCAGCGTTTATATGATGAGTTAACAGCACCACAAGACAAGCCTAAGGGATTTGGTTATAAATTGAAATCATTCCTTGGTGGTAAAACCGAAGATAAATCAATTAAAGGCATTTATTTTTGGGGCGGCGTAGGGCGCGGTAAAACGTATTTAGTGGACACTTTTTTCGAAGCGTTGCCATTTGAAGAAAAAATGCGAGTGCACTTTCACCGATTTATGCACCGTGTTCATCATGAGCTTACTGCGATGCAAGGGCAAAGTGATCCTTTGAAAGTTATCGCTAAAAAGTTTGCCCAAGAAGCAAAGATTATCTGTTTTGATGAGTTTTTTGTATCTGATATTACTGATGCGATGATCCTCGGAGGGTTGTTCCAGGAACTCTTTAGCCATGGTGTTATTTTAGTAGCGACGTCAAATATTGTGCCTGATGACCTCTACCGTAACGGTTTACAGAGGGCGCGTTTTTTGCCAGCTATTGCACTAATCAACGAAAATACTGACGTGGTCAATGTTGACTCTGGTGTTGACTATCGATTGCGTGCTCTTGAACAAGCCGAGATCTTTCATTATCCATTAGATGATACTGCTGACAGTAATTTGTTAACTTATTTTGAGCAATTAGCGCCGGAACCTGGCCACGATGTTGGTAGTATTGAAATAGAAGGGCGTGCCATTGATGTGCGATTAGATGCCGATGGCGTATTGCTTGTTGAATTTAGAGCACTTTGCGATGGACCGCGCAGTCAAGTGGATTATATGGAAATAGCGTGTTGCTACCATTCAGTGCTACTTAGTAATGTTGAGCAAATGGGGCAAGCAACGGATGATATCGCTCGTCGTTTTATTGCTATGGTCGATGAATTTTATGAACGTCGCGTTAAGTTGATTATTTCAGCCGAAGTGGCCATGGAAGAATTGTATACTCGGGGGCAGTTAGAATTTGAGTTTAAACGTTGCCTGAGCCGACTCCAAGAGATGCAGTCTCATGATTATCTTGCTGAAGCACACAAACCTTAAAGACTGCACTATAACTTCCACCCCGAAATGGTCTAAATTTTGTGAGTCGCCTTACGAATTTAGACCTTAATTTAACAATCGCTAAAAAAGCCTGTGGAATTGTGAATTAACAGGTGATTTTTCATTCGTCGTCTTGTATAATCCTGCGCCTGCCCAAGTTAGTTATCATTTCTTTTTCCCGAGAATTGTTAACGTTCGCTTTCGATATTTACTCGAAGGGGTAACATTCAAGCACACTGGACATTGTTTTTAGCTTGCTTTGATTTGTCATCGCAGGAAAAAAGCATAAATAAAAAATTTTAATGGGTTTTATATAATGAAAACTTTTAGCGCAAAACCAGAAAGCGTAAAACGCGACTGGTATGTTGTAGATGCTGACGGTAAAACGTTAGGTCGTTTGGCTACTGAAATTGCTTCACGTTTACGTGGTAAGCATAAGCCTGAGTACACTCCACACGTTGACACTGGTGATTACATCATCGTTGTAAACTGTGAAAAAATTGCTGTTACTGGTGCAAAACGCACTGATAAAACTTACTACCACCACACTGGTTACATCGGTGGCATTAAGTCTATCACTTTCGATAAGTTACTTGATAAAGCTCCTGAGCAAATCATCGAGAAAGCAGTTAAGGGTATGTTGCCAAAAGGTCCTTTAGGACGCGCAATGTTCCGTAAGTTGAAAGTATACGCGGGTTCTGAGCATCAACATGCTGCTCAACAGCCTCAAGTTTTAGACATCTAATACGGAATTTAAGCAAATGGCAGAAAATCAATACTACGGCACAGGCCGTCGCAAAAGCTCAGTAGCTCGTGTTTTTATTAAAGCAGGTAGCGGTAACATTACTATCAATAACCGTCCGTTAGACGAGTTCTTTGGTCGTCCAACTTCTTGTATGGTTGTTCGTCAACCGTTAGAGCTAGTTGAAATGATCGAAAAATTCGACGTTAACGTTACAGTTAAAGGTGGTGGTACTACTGGTCAAGCTGGTGCGATCCGTCACGGTATCACTCGTGCACTAATGCAATTTGATGAGTCTCTACGTTCTGAACTTCGTGGCGCTGGTTTCGTTACCCGTGATGCACGTAAAGTTGAGCGTAAGAAAGTTGGTCTACGTAAAGCACGTAAGAAGCCACAATTCTCAAAACGTTAATCGTTATATGCAGTTATTTTGGTTGGGATTGTTTT
>MPDF01000162.1 GCA_001874365.1 Gammaproteobacteria bacterium MedPE
CGCTGCGATTTCGATGTTAGGAAAGAGGTTATCAAACGTAAAAAGTCACCAGATCGTATGGTAACCTACTTTGATAATCATCATGGTGTGCTAAATGGTGATCCGACTATCGATGGACTTTACTTGTGCACGAAATGGAGTGGTGCTTCAGGTGGTGCTGCATCATTAACTGCTGCTATTGACATGTTTACGGTGACAGATACCAAAACTGCGTTAACTGTTCTTGGGCAAGTAGAGTCTGCATGGAACTGGGTTGTTTGTGATAGTGAAGATAATATTGGCTATCAAATGTCAGGTCTTATGCCAACGCGTTTGGCGGGATGGAATGGTTTTGTTCCTCAACTTGGCTGGCAAAGCACTTACGATTGGCAAGGATTTGTCGATGCAGCTGACTTGCCTCGCGCTTATAATCTAAAGTCTGGTTATATTGTGACTGCCAATCAAGATCTTAATCATTTTGGCAATCATTCGCCAATTAATATGCCGATGGGCAACTACCGTGCGAAACGTATTTCTCAATTAATCGAAGAGGGGGAGGTGCATAATATTACTAGCTGTCAGGAAATCCAGCTCGATGTGTATTCTAAGCAAGCACATCAATTCTTACGTATTTTACTACCCCTGTTAAAGGATAAAAATGAAGAGAGCGCCTTATATAAAGTATTAGATAACTGGGATTGTCGTTACGACCTCAAGTCAAAAGGAGCCGTGGTGTTTGAGGCTTTTTACAGTGCCTTGCGCCATCTCGTATTTGCTAATCAAAATAATAGCTTTGGCGATAAAGTTGGACGCTACCTAACTTGTGAAACGGGAATATTTATCGATTTTTATCAGCAGTTCGATGACATTCTATTAAATCAGCACTCTGCATGGTACGAAGAATACACTCAATCAGTCTGTTTTATGAATGCCTTTTCAGCTATTGATGAAAGTTGTTTAAACACGGATTGGGGCAAAGAGAACCAATTACGTTTTGTTAATATTTTACTCGGTGACAAACTTCCTCAGTGGCTAGGATCAACTACTCCACCGATTTCACTTCAGGGTGGCAGAGCGACACCAAGTCAGGGGCAGATATATACGAGTGCTAATCGGCAAACTAGTTTTGCTCCGACTATTCGAGTCGTGACTGACATGAATGAACCGGTTTTGTTTACATCAATGGCTGGTGGACCTTCGGATAATTTTTTATCTCCTTGGTATCTCAGTGAGCTAAATGCTTGGCAACAGGGTCAGTATAAGAAATTAACTTAATTTAATGGAGTATCATTTATGCAGCAGCTTATTAATCATTCACAACTTATGGTAAAGCAGCAAAAAGAATGGGGGGAGATAATCACTGGGTTCGAAACAAAGAATAAATATGCCATTTTGGACAGCCAAGGCAATCAACTGTACTTTGCTGCTGAACGAAAAGGGTCGTGGTTTGCGAGGCAGTTTCTAAAGGCGAGTCGTCCATTTGAGTTGGCGATTCTTGACAATGCGGGTCATCAAGTGATGAACGTTTCTCGGCCATTTCGGTTTTTCTTCCCTGAGGTGACTGTTCATGATGAAAATAACAAAGTGTTGGGTATTGTTAAAAAGAAGTTCTCCATTATTAGCAAGCGCTACTGTCTATATGACGCTGCTGGCAAAGAACTGTTTACTCTCAAAGGACCGCTGCTTAAACCATGGACATTCAATATCATGAAGCACGACCAAGAAGTTGGTAAAATAACTAAGAAATGGAGTGGATTGATGAAAGAAAGCTTTAGTGAAGCAGATAACTTTGGCGTGATTTTCCCTAACAATGCCGACGTCTCAGTTAAGGCTTTTATATTAGGCGTCGTTTTTCTGATTGATTTTGTGCACTTTGAAAATAAAGGCGATTAAGCTCGCCTTTATTGAGAACCATCGTTTATAAATGTTCCGTTAAAAAAGGGGGTAAAATATCGAAATTGGGAATATCTTCAGGTAATGAGGCCCAAGCAGGCGCGTAAGCAGTATAGATTAGCATTGCGGGCTTCAGTCCAGTTTGATTATCTAAGGTCGATGCTGAAATTGAATAGAAGTTGCCAACTTCGATTTCCGCACATACCGTTACACCACAGGTTTGGCAAAAGTTGTAACGGGTTTTTCGACCTGAATCGCCAACGCGAACATAAGTAGCTGGCATACCTTTAGTAAACGTAAAGTTGTCTTTATGAGCCCAAACACCAAACCATTTATCTGAACCAGTATGCAATTGACATTGTTTACAATAACAGAAAACAGTATTAAGCGGCTCGCCTGTATAGGCGTAAGTTACCTGCCTACATGCACAACCACCTGTTTTATGCTTCATGATTTACTCCATCTAAATCTTAAGAAACTTAAAGCTAACAGAGAGTTGATTCGGGTGCGAGATAAATTTGAAATTACCCTTACGATCGAATAATCAAAAATACGATCCTGTTCACGCCAAAAACTGGTTATTTCTTGACTATTAGCCTTGATGAGCATAGAATTTCGCGTCCCTATTTTTATGGGGATAGATTTTTCACCTAACTGGCTTAGGAAACTAAGCTGAATTCAACTAACTAGGAGCTATAATGGCAACAGTTAATCAACTAGTGCGCAACGCTCGTACAAAGAAGGTATCTAAGACAAACGTACCTGCTTTAGAAGCTTGTCCACAACGTCGTGGTGTATGTACTCGTGTATATACTACTACACCTAAAAAACCTAACTCGGCACTACGTAAAGTTGCTCGTGTTCGTTTAACTAACGGCTACGAAGTTACTTCATACATCGGTGGTGAGGGTCATAATTTACAAGAGCATAGCGTGATCTTAATCCGCGGTGGTCGTGTTAAAGATTTACCTGGTGTTCGTTACCATACAGTTCGTGGAACATTAGATTGTTCTGGCGTAGCTGATCGTCGTCAAGGTCGCTCTAAGTACGGTGCTAAAAAGCCTAAGGCTTAATAGATCTCCGACAGTAAGGCCAAGCAAACGAAACTAAGTATTAACCTGTTTTGGGGTAACCTGAAATACATTGGAGAATTAAGATGCCAAGAAGACGCGTCATAGGTCAACGAAAAATCCTTCCAGATCCTAAATTTAAATCAGAGATCCTGGCAAAATTCGTAAACATCGTAATGGTTGACGGTAAGAAATCAACTGCTGAAAAAATCGTATACGGTGCACTAGACATCGCCGCTGAGAAATCAGGTAAAGGCCATGTTGAATTATTTGAAGAAGCATTAGAAAACGTATGCCCAACGGTAGAGGTTAAGTCTCGTCGTGTTGGTGGTTCTACGTATCAAGTGCCTGTAGAAGTACGTCCTGTACGTCGTAACGCACTAGCTATGCGTTGGTTAGTTGAGTTCTCGCGTAAGCGTGGTGAAAAATCTATGGCTCAACGCCTAGCTGGTGAATTAGTAGATGCATTAGAAAACAAAGGTGCTTCTGTTAAGAAACGTGAAGACGTTCACCGTATGGCTGATGCTAACAAAGCATTCGCTCATTACCGTTGGTAATAAATTAAGTAGCTGGTTAACAATGTTAACTGGCTACATTTGTTTTGCATTAGCAAAACTTAGCAGTATTAAGGGAAACTATTTTGGCACGCACTACCCCAATTGAGCTGTACCGTAATATCGGTATTGTTGCCCATGTTGACGCTGGTAAAACAACGACAACTGAGCGCGTATTATTCTACACTGGTCTTTCTCATAAGATCGGTGAAGTACATGATGGCGCTGCGACAATGGACTGGATGGAGCAAGAGCAAGAACGTGGTATTACTATCACATCTGCTGCGACAACTACGTTCTGGTCTGGTATGGACAAGCAGTTCAAAGAACACCGTATTAATATCATTGATACTCCGGGACACGTTGACTTCACGATTGAAGTTGAACGTTCTCTTCGTGTTCTAGATGGTGCTGTAGTCGTGTTTTGTGGTTCATCTGGCGTAGAGCCACAGTCTGAAACCGTATGGCGTCAGGCTGATAAATACGAAGTACCTCGTTTGGTTTTCGTGAATAAGATGGATCGCACGGGCGCAGACTTTGAAGTCGTTGTTGAGCAGATACGCAATCGTCTAGGTGCAACTTGTGTACCTATGCATTTGAATATCGGCACAGAAGAAGATTTCAAAGGGGTTATTGACCTGATTAAAATGAAGGCCATTAACTGGAACGAAGCCGATCAAGGTACCACATTTGCTTTCGAAGATATTCCAGCTGATCTACAAGATAGAGCAGAAGAACTTCGCGAAGAATTAGTTGAAGCTGCGGCTGAAGCTAATGATGAGCTAATGGACAAGTATCTTGAAGAGGGCGAGCTTTCTGAAGAAGAAATTAAAGCTGGTCTACGTCAACGTACCCTTGCAAACGAAATAGTATTAGCCACTTGTGGTTCGGCGTTTAAGAATAAAGGAGTTCAAGCAGTACTTGATGCTGTTGTTGACTTCTTACCTGCGCCAACTGAAGTAAAGGCCATCACTGGTGTTGATATGGATGACAACGAAGTTGTTCGTCCGTCGAGTGATGAAGAACCTTTTGCTGCACTTGCATTTAAGATTGCTACCGACCCATTCGTGGGAACGTTGTCTTTCATTCGTGTCTATTCAGGTGTTGTTGAGTCGGGTGCTCACGTCTACAATTCTGTAAAACAGAAACGTGAACGACTAGGCCGTATCGTGCAAATGCACGCTAACGATCGAAATGAGATCACTGAAGTTCGTGCCGGCGATATCGCCGCCGCCATTGGTCTTAAAGATGTAACAACGGGTGATACGCTATGCGATCCTGACCACAAGGTCATTTTGGAGCGCATGGAGTTCCCTGAACCTGTTATTGCGATTGCTGTTGAACCAAGAACAACAGCTGCCCAAGAAAAAATGGGGATTGCACTGGGTAAACTAGCTGCTGAAGATCCTTCATTTAGAGTTGAAACTGACGCGGAAACGGGTCAAACCATCATCTCAGGAATGGGTGAACTACATTTAGATATCATTGTAGATCGCATGCAGCGCGAATTTGGCGTTGATTGTAACGTCGGTAAACCTCAAGTAGCATACCGAGAAACTATCCGTGACAGTGTTAAAGCTGAAGGAAAGTTTGTTCGTCAATCAGGCGGTAAAGGCCAATACGGTCATGTTGTTCTGAAGATGGAGCCTCAAGAAACAGGCGCTGGCTATGAATTCGTTAATGAAATTGTAGGCGGCACTGTTCCTAAAGAATATATTGGCGCTGTTGATAAGGGATGTTTTGAAGCAATGAACCAAGGTGTTGTTGCTGGATTCCCAATGCTAGATATTAAAGTGACTTTAGTAGATGGCTCATATCACGATGTCGATTCCAATGAAGTTGCGTTTAAAGTCGCTGCTTCAATGGGCTTTAGACAAGGTGCTCTAGATGCTAGCCCTGTATTACTTGAACCTTTAATGAAGGTTGAAGTGACTACACCAGAAGACTGGATGGGTGATGTTGTTGGTGACTTAAATCGTCGTCGCGGCATGATTGAGGGGATGGATGATGGTGTTGCTGGTATCAAACTAGTATTCGCTAAGGTTCCTTTGTCAGAAATGTTCGGTTATGCTACCGATCTACGTTCTGCAACTCAGGGCCGAGCTTCGTATTCAATGGAATTCTTTGAATATAGTGAAGCACCAAAGAACATTTCTGATGCCGTTGTATCAGGAAAAAGATAAATAACTTTATAGCTGACTTCATAGAAGTTGGCATAACACACTAAAAGGTAATTCTCGTGTCTAAAGAAAAATTTGACCGTTCGAAACCGCACGTAAACGTTGGTACTATCGGCCACGTTGACCACGGTAAAACAACTCTAACTGCTGCTATCACTAAAGTACTTGCTGAAACTTACGGCGGTGACGTAAAAGCATTCGATCAAATCG
>MPDF01000163.1 GCA_001874365.1 Gammaproteobacteria bacterium MedPE
CTAAGCGTCTCTTAAGTTGTTGTTAGTTAATGATTAATTCACTATGTGGTTTTTAAGTGCATCGATTTTTGTAATTAAAAATATAATGTTGCTAAATTTTATGAACTAAATTATTGATTAATTGTCAGAGATTTTCTAATTAGCTTTTTTTACTTTAATTGGAAACCATTTTAACAATGATTCAATATGTGACATGAAAGTTATCCCGCTCTTAACTCGCGGTTTAAAATCGTGGTCGCCATCTTCGAGCCATAAAAAATCAATTGCTTTGGCTAAATTATAATTATTAACTTCTTCGTAACTTCCTAACCTGTCTCTAGTTCCTTGAGCGATGAAGATAGGTGCTTCAATGTCTTTTAAGTGTTCAATTCTTAATTTCTCCGGTTTACCGACAGGATGAAATGGATAACCGAGACACACAACACCTTTAATGAGTTTGTTAAGTTCTTTATCTCCTTGTGCTGCAACCATAGATGCGATTCGGCCGCCCATAGACTTGCCGCCGATATAGACGGGTTGATTTAATTCTTTAATAAGGTCGCTATAAAACTCGACAAGCTGAGGTGCTCTATTAGGTGGTCGACGTTTTCCGTCAATCAATCGTTGTTGCATGTAAGGGAAATTAAATCTTGCAACCCGAACGCCTTTTTCGGCTAGTCCTTGGGCAATCGTTGTCATAAATTCTGATTCTGCGTCAGCGCCTGCGCCGTGGGCAAATAGAAATAGTGGGCCGTTTTCTGGACCATCAAAAATGAATTCCATAGTTGTCCTATTAAATAGTTGTTCTTATTGACTAGAGACTAAGCAGTATCGAGAAAAGAAAAGTGATGAATACGATAATCAATATCGATTGACGTAATTTTTTTAACAAACGGTACAAATGAGGTAAATCTGCAATATCTGGATGATAGCTCGTTCCTAATTTCGGTCGTCTTATTTTTACACCATCGTACATCACTGCACCACCTAGTTCGCGATTCATGGCGTTGGCTGTTGTGGTGAGCAGAGCACCAGTACCAAATCTGTGCCACGAATTACGCTTGATTGATAGGTGTTTAAAACCAAATAAAAATGCGATGAAGAGTGCTTGTATACAATGAAAAGGTAATGTAACTAAACTCATTAAGTATTGAGGCAACTTACCAAAGTGTCGCCAAGCTTTCTGTTTAGGATTCCAATAGCGGGCGAGGGCGTTTAATAAGCCGTAAGCAATTAATCCGATGGAGCCTGTTAATAGATAGAGGGTTATCGGGATTAAATAATTTAATGAAAATTGCTGTATTGCGCCTTCAATCGCGGCCTTAACTATCCCCATTGTAGATAACGATTGCGTGTCGCGAACACAAAGGTTTGTCAGCTGCTCCTTAGCAAGGTTCTTTTTATTGTGCTTAAGGCTTTGATAGATGCTTTTACAATGACGCAATATTGAATAGCTATTGATGGCGAGCAGTAAAAATATCGCATCAAAGAACCACGGGTAAATCGCAAACACTAAAATAGTGTAGACAATGACTATTCCAATAAACAACAACATAACGGTGCTGATAGCGCCTGAAAGGCGTTGTTGCTTTGGTGAGTTTTTGGCAGTTTTTTTAGCGAGTTTTAACGCGATGAAGCGCCATAACGTGCCGGGATGATAGGATGCATCGATTGTAAATCGTCGCTCAATGAGAACAACGATTAACACGACTAGAAGACGCAACGTTAAATCTGATAATTCAACATTGCTAGACGGTAATTGCGATAGAAAATCCATAGCCGTGTTTATTCGAATTAGGCTAAATCTGACTTGTTACATAGCGGCAACATGGCAACGACCATATCAGCAGAATTTTTCGCTGCAGTTACTAAGTATTCGTCAAAGCTTAGTTCGCTTTGTTTACCTGCGATGTCTGACAGTGAACGAATCACAACAAAGGGGACGTTGAACAAATGACAAGTCTGTGCGATAGCTGCTGCTTCCATTTCACAAGCTTGCATGCTTGGGAAATTAGCGCGAACCTGCTCGACACGCGCTGGATCTGCCATAAAAGTATCGCCTGTCGCGATAAGCCCTTCAACAATTTGTACATCCTGTTGCGATGCTTTCATTGCATCACTAGCCGCTTGTGCCAATGCTGGATGTGGTTTGAACGCTGCTGGCATTTTAGGAAGCTGGCCAATTTCATAACCAAATACCGTTAAGTCTGCATCGTGGTGACGCACTTCGCTGCCGATTACAACATCACCTACATTGAGTGCTGGGTCGAAACCGCCGGCACTACCGGTGTTGATAATACAATCTGGTGCATACTTTTCGATAAGTAGTGTACTAGAAACGGCCGCGGCGACTTTACCGATACCAGACATAGACACAACAACATCGACGTCATTAATAGTACCTGTGTAAAATTCAATACCTGCTACGGTTTGTGTTTCTAAGCCTTGAATTTGTTTGCGAAGTACTGCTACCTCTGGCTCCATTGCGCCAATAATTCCAATTTTCATGGTGTTCTCTATGTCTTTAAAAACAACGATCTTAACGTAATTGCTGGCGTTGTAAAATAAAAAAGGCTCTTATTCAGAGCCTTTAGTTAATTAGATTATCGTAGACTGTCTACAACCCAGATACTGTTACTCAAAGTGTTACACATCTAGGTACTGTAAAATGCCTTCTGCCGCATCACGACCTTCTGCAATCGCCGTAACCACTAAATCTGAGCCACGAACCATATCACCACCGGCGAAGATTTTAGGATTAGTGGTTTGGAACGGCACGTTTGACGAGTTTGCAATGACGCGATCCCATTGATCAACGCTGATATTGTAATCCTTAAACCAAGGTTGAGGATTTGGTTTGAAACCAAAGGCCATGATAACCACATCGACATCTAACACGTGCTCTGAACCTGTAACTGCTTCTGCACGTTGACGACCATTTTCATCTGGTGCGCCCATCGCTGTTTCAACGAGTTGTATGCCGACAACTTTGCCATCTTGTGCAACAACATCTAGCGGTTGCCTGTTGTAAAGAAACTCAACGCCTTCTTCTTTCGCATTTTGTACTTCACGTTTTGAGCCCGGCATATTAGCCTCGTCACGACGATAAACACAACGTACTTCACTAGCGCCTTGACGAATAGCTGTTCTTACACAATCCATTGCTGTATCACCACCGCCAAGCACGGCAACGCGTTTACCCGCTAAGCTAATATAAGGGTTTTCAGGATCTTGATAGCCCATCAGGTTATTAGTGTTACCAATCAAATAAGGTAATGCTTCAAGCACACCATCGGCGTCTTCGTTGTCAAAGCCACCTTTAATATAAGTATAAGTGCCCATGCCTAAGAATACGGCATCGTAGTCTTGTTGTAGCTGACTAAAATCAATGTCTTTGCCCACGGTCGTATTAAGTCTAAATTCTACGCCAAGTGACTCAAAATATTCGCGACGTTGACTCATTACTGACTTTTCAAGCTTAAAGGCTGGAATACCGAATGTGAGCAGACCGCCAATTTCTGGGTTTTTATCAAATACCACGGGGGTAACACCGTTGCGGATCAAGATATCAGCACAGCCAAGACCTGCTGGACCTGCGCCAATAATAGCAACTTTCTTACCTGTATTCGCAACAGCGCTTAGATCGGGTTTCCAACCTTGAGCGAGCGCCGTATCGGTAATGTATTTTTCAACATTACCAATGGTGACAGCACCAAATTCGTCATTAATAGTACAAGAGCCTTCACATAAACGGTCTTGTGGACAAACACGACCACAAACCTCAGGCAGTGTATTTGTTTGATGACACAAGTCAGCGGCTTCCATGATACGGCCTTGCTTTGCAAGCTCTAACCAATCTGGAATGTAGTTGTGTAATGGACATTTCCACTGACAATAAGGATTGCCGCAATCGAGGCAGCGATCTGCTTGTTCTTCTACTTGCGGTTGATCGAACAGATTATAAATTTCAATGAACTGCTCTTTGCGTTGTTCAATGGGCTTTTTTTGCGGATCATTTCGGCCGACATCCATATATTGAAAGTCGTTCGGCACCACGTTTGAAATTACTTTAGTTACTTTTGACATGGCGATTATCCTGCATTCACGGCTAGTTTTAATACATTAGTTGCGTTTGGTAGCATGGTTTTAATATCTGCTGCCGTTGGCTTCACTAATAAGAACTTTGGTAACCATTGGTCAAAGTCATCTAAAATTGTTCTAGCACGCTCACTTCCAGTGGCATCAAAGTGTGCTTGGATCAACGATTTTAAATGAATTTGATAAGCTGGTAGCTCAATGGGCATTGATTGCGCACACTCGTGATTCATACGTTTATCAATGTTTGATTCTTCATCAAGTAAGTAAGCAAAACCGCCTGTCATCCCAGCTGCAAAGTTAACACCTGTATCACCTAGTGATACGACAACGCCGCCAGTCATGTATTCACAACCGTTATCACCCATGCCTTCAACAACGGTTACAGCACCAGAGTTACGAACGCCAAAACGCTCACCGGCTTGGCCTGCTGCATACAACTCACCGCCAGTCGCACCGTATAAGCAAGTATTACCGATGATGCTGGCATTTTGTGTTTCAAAGGCCATTCCTTGTGGCGGCTTAACAACTAATCGACCACCTGTCATGCCTTTACCAACGTAATCATTGGCATCACCGATAACCGTCATATTCAGGCCGCCAGCATTCCATACACCAAAGCTTTGGCCAGCTGTGCCGACAAAATTAACATTAATAGGTGAATCACTCATGCCTTGATTACCGTGATGTTGTGCTATCAGACCGCTTATCGTCGCGCCCACCGAACGATCAGTATTTCGAACCTTCAGCTCAAAGCTACCGCCTTGTTTTTGTTCAATAGCTTCGCTAGTCAGTGCTACTAATTTCTTGTTCATTTTACCAGCATCATAGGCAGGGTTTTTGTCGGTCCATGAAATCGCGCAGCCTTCTTTGGCAATTGGGCGATATAGGATATCTGATAAATCAAGCTTGGCCTGACGGGCTGTTTGACCTTCTATAACGTGCAATAAATCAGTACGACCAATTAAGTCTGTTAACTTATTAATGCCTAGGCCGGCAAGAATTTCACGGATATCTTGCGCTAAACATTCAAAGTAGTTGGCAACCATTTCTGGTAGGCCTTTAAAGTGCTTATCACGTAACTCTTTATTTTGTGTTGCAACGCCTGTGGCACAGTTATTTAAGTGACAAATACGCAGGTACTTACAACCTAAAGCAACCATTGGTGCGGTACCAAAGCCAAAGCTTTCAGCCCCCAAAATGGCACCTTTAACAACATCTAATCCTGTTTTTAAGCCGCCATCAACTTGTAAACGTACCTTATGACGTAAGCCATTCTCAACTAACGCTTGTTGTACTTCGGCAAGGCCTAGCTCCCATGGGCTACCAGCGTACTTCACTGATGTTAATGGACTCGCGCCCGTACCGCCGTCATAACCTGATACCGTAATCAAATCGGCGTAGGCTTTAGCGACACCAGTAGCGATGGTGCCGATGCCCGGCTCTGATACGAGTTTTACTGAAATCAGCGCCGTTGAATTGATTTGTTTTAAATCGAAAATAAGCTGCGCTAAATCTTCAATCGAATAAATATCGTGATGTGGCGGTGGTGATATTAATGTGACACCAGGCGTTGAATAACGCAGACCAGCAATTTCAGCAGACACTTTATCACCGGGTAGCTGACCACCTTCACCAGGTTTTGCACCTTGGGCGACTTTAATTTGAATAACTTCCGCGTTCATTAAGTAGTGCGCTGTTACGCCAAAGCGACCAGAAGCGACTTGTTTGATTTTTGAGTTACGTTCGTTACCA
>MPDF01000164.1 GCA_001874365.1 Gammaproteobacteria bacterium MedPE
TTTTGTTTATGCGATTTTTATGTGACGAACGAAGAAAGTACAAAGGTGTATGGTGACATTAAGCAATATGGAATTGTTGCAGGTACTTCATTAAAATATGCTGGGTTGAGCGATAAGATCCTGCCTTTTGTCGCTGTAGAAGCGGGTGTTTTCGATGCGACGATGGATCATAATAATCAGCGCCACAGTGAATTGCAAAAGAGCTATAAGGTCTCTACTGGTATTGAATTCAAAACCAGTAATGATTCGGCATTTTCAATTAGCGTTGGTTATGCGGATGAGTTAGGTAGCAATACTTTTCAGTAATTTATACCCAAGCATCTTCATGTAGCTTGGGTATATAAAGCCCAGTCAACACTGGGCTTTCGCAAAGAATATTACAATGGGTAGTTAAATTGTACGGAAACAACATACGCGTTGATGTTGTAGTCTGCTTGGTAGCCGCTGTTATAAATTACCTTATCTTGTGCATTGTACTCACGATCGACAACAGTAGTATCTTTCATAAACATCACACCCGCCGCTAAATCAATACTCCATGGTTGGTTGCCTTGATAATGTCCACCAACAGTGAGCCAAGTGCGATCATTGGCTGGAATACGCGCACTCCGATAATCGCTATTCACTGGTGAGTTATCTTGGGCGATACCCGTTTTAACAATCCATTGATTATTTAACTGATAAGTAGCACCAATTGCATAAGCCCAAGCGTCTTCCCAATGTTCAGGAATGTAGCCGATGTAACCTTGTGCATTTAGATTTTGAGCTTGTTGGCTACTTGGGCTGATCCTTGGTTGTGTGTCGTCTGACAGTACCGAAATATCTGTAAACTTACTCCACTGGGTCCAAGTGGCCGTCCATTGTAGTGACAAACGGTCTGTCATCTGGGTATCAACGCTAATGATCGCACTTTGTGGCGTATCTAATCCTAATTTCGATTTCTCAACTTTCTCTGGAGATACTGCTAATTTACCTGTGGTTAGATCAACAACGGGTAGCTTTGCGCCATCAACCACACCTGGAATCGTTGGCGCAGTCCAATACTGTTCAGGACTTTTCGTATATTGAACAAACTCTCCAGTGATTGGTGTGTTATTAATTGTTGAGTCGCCTTTTAGTGTGTAATTTACTGCTGAGTGGTAGCTAATCCCTAATTTAGTAGATTTGGTCAATTGATAATGCAGACCTAGGGTAAAGCTTGGTTGAACGTCATCGCCAGATACTTCGTATTTACTTTCACAATAGGCAGGCTGGGGAACGTTATTAAATGTGCCGCGACTAAGTTGGGTATATTGATTATTAATGCCAGCACCAAGCTCGCATAAGCCGCTGTGATCTTTGTATTTGCTTAATGTGCCTTTAGCGTAGTTAAGGGAGATAGCACCGCCAACGCTTAATTTATCGTTTACTTGATAACTCAGTGATGGCTGAAGAGCGAGTACTTGTAATTGAGTTTCTTGCGCGAAATAACGACCAACGAAGTCATCGTTGTATTCGCTAGAAGTGCCAAATGGCACAGCGAATGAAAACCCTAGCGTGAATTCATCATTAATTGGCTGCACGTAATGAAAGTGCGGAATGGGTGAAACGTTCGTTAAACTGCCTGAATCAGGGCCAGAGACGGGCATGCCTTGAGCGCTTGTCGCGCTCGCATTTTTAAATTCACCATCAACACTTGCTACATTTAGACCCAATACCCATTGAGCTTGCTTAAGTTGTGAAAGTGCTGCTGGGTTGGTAAAGCCAACGCTGGCATCGGTGATTTGCGCACCACGGCCCGCATAGGCATTACCCATAGCACTGGTAGATTGTTCGAATAGTTTGAAACCAGCGGCATTGGTTGTTGTTGCAAATACGCTTAAAATTCCCACTGATAGTAGTGAGTACTTTTTAGAGAAAAGTGGAGTAGACATAAATAGACTTATTACTTCATTAAAAGATTAGAGCAATTGCTCAAAAGTGGCGCAATATACCCTAAATTGCGCACGCTTGTAATAAGTAACTAAACAGGTGTTTAATATGTGTTCTTTGTGTCGCTATTTTCGTCTATTTGTGCAAATTTTGCGGCTAAAATTCAGGTTTTAGATTTAGCTTTTGTTGTGTGTTCAATAAGTGCAGCTAAGGCATCAAAGGAGCGATCATGCCGAGAACTTGCGCCTTCCTGATAGCGCTGATTAAAGGCATCGAACCATAAATCAAGCAAGTTACCGTTATCTTCTTCTCCAAAACTTCTTAGCACATGGGCGGCCACTTCGGCGGTGGCTAAACGATCATCTCCAGTGGCTTTGCGCAAGCGATAACGTTCATTTTGCGTATCTAAGTTGATCGATAACACTGGAAACTTGTTTAGATAAGGACTCTTTCTAAACATTTTCTTGGCCTCACGCCAACTGCCATCGAGCAATATGAACAATGGTTGCTTCGCAGGTGCATTAATGTTTTCCACCTTATGCGTGATAGTTTGTCCTTCGTGGGCGTAATTGGCCGGAAAAACAACGTAAGGCTGATAGTGGGGATTGTTAATAAGTGCTAATAATGCCTCATCAATGTCAGTGCGGCGCCAAATATAAGCGTGGGTATCGTCGATGAGATCAGCAATTAAACGACCAGTATTACTGGGTTTTAACACTTCATCATCCCACATCAGTAATAGAAAAGCTGCGTTGCTAAGACAAGTCGGCTTGTACTGGCAAATGCAAAATTTAAGGGAAATTCGGCAATCATCACAACGCTTTACGTTATAGCCTCTTGCCCTAAATGGCTTAGTGCTAATACTTTTACGGTAATGGAATAAACGTTGAACGGCGTGCATAATCAAATCATAGTATTAAATAATGAATGTATTATACGTCTGAACCGTCAGCAGCAGAAGATAAGTTAGGCAAACTATCTCATTCAAAAGGTGAAACGAGAGATGTCGCAGTATTTTTCAATTAGATCGTATACCAAAAACTTTCGCAGTCATTACCACGAATATCATCAGTTGGTATTGCCGTTACACGGCGTCATTGATATCCGTGTTGGTAAATTCTCGGGCTTAGTTGGCGTTGGCGATTGCGTAATCATTCGCAACGGTGAACGTCATGAGTTTAGTGCCCATGAAGCAGCGCGTTTTATTGTTGTCGATATGATGAGGTTACCTGACAATATTATGTATGAGTGCAATGAAAAAATTGTTGTTGATAGTGCACTGTTATCTTTTACACAGTTTCTAGAGCAGCAATTAAACTCACAGATTAACCAAGCTGTTGAGCAAAGTGCATTTGCGTTGTTTTATCAGTTATTAAGCCAGCAGAAAAATGGAAAGCGTGTCGATAAGCGACTTGAACCAGTATTAGCAAGAATTCATGATAATTTAGCTCAGGTGCTGGTTATTCAGGAGTTAGCTCAATTGGCGTGTTTGAGCGCAACGCAATTCAAAGTGGTATTTAAACAAAGTCTAGATATGACAGTACAGCAATATATTCGTCAATGCCGCATGCACAAAGCTAAAGCACTAATTACACATACTGATATGCCCATTGCCATAGTCGCTCAACAAGTTGGTTATCAGGATAGTTCGGCGTTTAGTCGTCAATTCAAATCATTTTTCGGACACTCTCCTACGCAATAATTGCAGCTTCTTTGCATTTAAAACCGTCTTTTCTGCACGAATTTTATTTTCAGACCGTCAATAATAGTGTTTTAGGACGGAGAGTTAATATGAAAAGATTAGGTAATAGTTACGCAATTATTGCGATATTGATGTGGGGCGCGTTAGCACTGCTGGCGAAGGAAGCTAGTGAGGTTCCGTCTTTTCTACTGTTGGCAATGTGCTTTTTTATTGCCGCATTAATCATGCCGCTATTGAGTGTTGTTCGTGGTAAAAAGAGCGTCGAAAAACTGCATTTCAACTGGGGAGCAAGACTCATTGGCGTGAGTTGTTTACTTGGTTTTCACGCTTGTTATTTCATCGCATTGAATCACGCTCCTGTTATGGAGGTGAGCTTAATTGGTTACTTGTGGCCTATGATATTGGCGCTATTGGTGGCAAGGGAAGGAAGAAGGCTACAATCATTCGTTGGCGGTTGTATTGGGCTGATAGCCGTTTCTGTTGTGTTAGGTTGGGATAATCTTGATTTTGGCTCCCAATATATTATTGGTTATATGTTGGCATTAAGCTGCGCGGTCATATGGGCGTTTTATTCATGGTATTTATCGAATAATCAATCGAGTTCAACCGAAATGAGCTGGCAGTGTTTGGGCGTTGCAATGGGGGCATTAGTCATCAGTATGATGACGGAGTCATGGATTTTTGAGCTGTCTTGGTCTGTCATCCTAGCCATAGTGTTATTAGGACTTGGCCCAGTTGGCGGGGCGTTTTACTTATGGGATGCTGGTTTAAAGCGAGGCGATAAATCATTTATTTCGTCACTGAGTTTTTCAACACCATTATTGTCAGCAATATTCCTTTCGTTATTTGGTTATGTGGTGTGGTCTAGCAGCTTAGTTTGGTCTATCGCGTTACTTATTGTCGCGGCGGTTATTATTAATTTTAAGACAAATGATGTACAAATCAGTTCGGTTGCTAAATAATATAATTTTTATTTACTCCTGATTTCGTCATGCCTATCTCTTGTAATTTATACGACACTATTGAAATAGTTTGCATGTATCACTATCCAGTGACATTGACCCTTATTGGCGGTCAGTTGATAACGGGGATAGCCAACGATACTGCTCGTAATGCAGACAATGAAGAATGTATTGAGCTTGATGTAGACGGGGAGAGTACGTTGGTCGTACTCTCACAGCTTGATTCAATGCAAGTCAATATTGAAAACCCGCACCTTAGCTTAGTGAATTTTCGTTAATGAGCATTCATTAAAAAACATTCATTAATAAGCGTTTGCTACTAAGTTGAAGCGCGCGTTATATCGCTATCTTGTGATGGTAGCTTTAATGAAAGTAGCGTTGCCAACGCGATAAAGGCCGTTGAAACCCACAAACAGGCCGTCAAGCCATAAGCTTGGTATATCCAACCTGATAGCACCGTACCAACTAGCCGTCCCATTGCGTTAGCCATGTAATAAAAGCCGACATCGAGTGACACACCATCGTCACCAGCAAAACGGACAATTAAATAACTGTGTAATGATGAGTTCACGGCAAACAATGCGCCAAACACTAATAACCCGCCTATTAGGCTCGCTTTGATGTAAAAGTCCATGGTTAATGCCACCGCAATTAATGCAGGAATTAACGTGAGTAGGGCAGCCCATTTTACGGCTGCGCTACCTGATGGGGCACTTTGTCCATGCTCACCATTGCCAGTAATTTTAGGCGCGATGGACTGAACAATGCCATAAGCAATGACCCAGCTCGCCATAAAGCCGCCAACCCACCAATGATTCCAGTCAAAAATTTGCGCTAAAAATACCGGCAGTGCGACAACAAACCATACATCACGAGCACCGAATAGGAATAATCTCGCTGCTGATAACACGTTAATCGAATGACTCTTTGAGAACATCTCTTTAAACTTTGGTTTGTTTTTGGCTTTGCCAATATCGCCGCTTAAAGAAAATAAGCTAAAGCACCACAGGCAAAATAGGAATGCCGCCATCGCAATCATCGCATTGCTAAAACCAAGTATTGTTAACAACACGCCACCAAGGAAGAAACCAACGCCTTTTAGGGCATTTTTAGAGCCAGTAAGCAGCGCTATCCATTGATATAACTTGTTGTTTTCATTGCCAGAGACTAAAAATTTAATTGAACTTTTAGCACTCATTTTATTGAGATCTTTGGCAATACCTGACAAGGCTT
>MPDF01000165.1 GCA_001874365.1 Gammaproteobacteria bacterium MedPE
ATATGCCTTGTGCAGGAAGCGGCATAATCACGTTCACTTATCTTAAAAACTTTAGGGGCTAACTGACCATTCTTTTTACGATAATGAATGGCATACTCCAATCGTATTTTGCGCGATTTGACGTCGTGGTTGGTTACATCAAATTTGAACGCAAGCGATTCCCCTATGTGAAGCGCGTCACATTCTACCACCAAATTATCTACTGATAAATGCTCATAAGACAATCCATAGAAAGATAATATCGCCGGATGCCCCTGCTTTAATAGGGTTCTACATGCGTGTTTAATCAACTTATCTGTATTAACTGACTCTCCACTGTATTGCTGTGCAAAATTTACCACAAAATCAGGATTATCTTTGGCAATGTCGTTAAGATTATTAGCAACACTGCGCCTAACAACTTCATCGTTATCATCACGTAATGTCGTTAATATTGGTAATAATGGCGTTGGGTTAGCTTTGTAAGCAGGCAGAGCCATTGCCCATGGTAAACGAGGACGAGAGCCTTCACTGGCTAAGCGTCTGACACTTGGGTGAGTATGTTTAGTCCAAGCAGTCATTTGTGCCAGCATTGGCTCGGGGTATTTAACCAAGAATGGCCGCACTGCAAATTCACAGCTTGTAAATTGAGTAATACGTTCAAAAGCGACAACTGCACTCTCATATTCATCGAGTCCAAATTGCTCGATGTAGTGAGGAAAAAACATATATTCAATGCTCTGTTCAGAGAGTCCTTTACTTTCTAACGCGTCAATAATTGCAATAATTTGCTTGGTAGCAACGTCAAAATCATCGTCCAAAAAGTAATGCAATACACTACTGGTATGGGCCATTCTCGCTTTGAGCTCCATGCCATCAAAAGACTCGTCAAAAATCTTATTGATAAAGCTATCTGTAGAAAAGCCCTCAATCACATTGTTAACAACATCAGCAAATTGCTGATAGAACGCCTGATTATAAATATCTTTAAATAACTCACTCATTGAATAATAATTTCCCATAAAAAAAGCCCGTTTGATTTTCACCAAACGGGCTCTCCAATGCAAGCGTCGCTATTTAATCGATTGAACAAGTTAGATTAGTTCTTGCTTGACGAATTACTCGAGTCAGTACGAGGTGGCGTGTGCCCGGGCATCGGCATGAATGAAAACGCATTTCGACTTTGCCATCCTTCAACTCGACGATCCCATCCGTTATTTTTATTTATCCATTTATTATAACGCTTTTTATTGGCTAAGAGTTCATGCGCTCTTTTCTTAGAAGAAAAATCAATCAGCAATTCATATGATGGAAATATCGAAGGTGTAAATTGGCTCTGAAGTAATCTATTAACACCTGCTCTCTCGACACTAACACTATAGTTTTGATTTTGAATTAGAGAGCCAACCATAGTTGAAAACCTTCTTATATCTTTTTCTAATTCAACGCTGTTAAAATGCGTAATTATATCTCCTTTCATTAAGCCAAGTTGCTCTGCAGAGCTTTCACTGCGAACACTTTCAACCAAAAAACCTTGTTTCAAACTATTTGGATTTATAGTTATTCCAAATTTTCTGTCTAAGCTTCGTGCACGTATTATGCGCCCTTTTGGAAACTCTATTTCTTTGCTATGTAAAACAAGGCCTATTTCTATAATTAAACTATTTAATCTCTTTTTAAAATTATCTTCTATAGGACTAGAATAGGTCACATGTTTTTTATTACTCTGCACTTCATTCGCAAACTCATAAATATATTCAGGAATAACTTCCGGCATATACAAACCACTTAACATTAATTTTTCATTATTACGTAGTATCCCAATCTCAAGCGAATCAGAGTAATTTGTTGACTGTAAATAATCAAAAATCGAATTATCGAGCGATTTATTTTCTTCAAGCTCTTTCCCACCCAACTGTATGATTTCGTCTCCTGCTTGAAGCCCTAATCGTTCTGCATTAGAGTTAGGAGTAACAGCTAACAATCTATTCTTTTTGCCTCCAGAATCTGAGACAGCACCAAAATAAACCACTAGTGAGAAAGGTATAAAATTCTCACCTATCGCTACGTTACTATTTTTAATTTGAGCCATAGTTTTATCTAATCGATAAAGTAGTTCTGGTGATAACAATTTTTCAATATTTGTTGAGACCACACTAGATATAACTTTATGCTTTTCAACATCACAATTGAATGACGAGTTATCGACTAACTTAACATTAAAGTCGCCAGCTAATTCTTCAACAATATATTGACGTTTTTCATCTACATCGATCGAAATACTCACCGCCTTTGGACTATTTGATGATGGTAAATTCAACCCTACTTTTTTTGAAGAGCGTTTTTTTTCAAATTTTTCTTTTAGCTTAGAATAATTTACCCAATCCCTTAATCGCCACTTCAATATCGATAACGAATGTACACCAGGCTCAAAATACAAGCTTGGCGACGCCCCATTAACAGCTAAGGATGATTCACTAGGAAATAATTGATAATAGTATTTTGCATCTGAATTTACTATTGATACCTCAGAACAGGTTAGCTCTTGTCCACTGGCATTAGCTTTGAGACTTAGTAAACATGCTAGTCCAAACATTTTATAAAAATATTTCATTTTTCTCTCGCTCCTGTAAATAAATTAACGATTGCAACGCTAAAACACGCTGATCTAACAATTCCTTTTTCTGAGCATCACCTTTTGCTAACGCAAGGTTACGCTCTACTAACTTAAGCTCTTCAAGGTACTCAGCATGTCTATACGAAATGTTTTCCATTAAAGATATTTGGATCTCTAAATCTCTATTTTTGGAAATTAGTAATTTCATATCGTCTTCCAACACAGAAGTCTTCCAAGTCAACCCTACTAACACCACAACTGTGATACTTGCCGCGATACTAAACGCTCTCAGGACAGTACGATTACCTTTCTGTTCACTTTGTTTAGATCTTGATTTATCTATTTTTTCCCACACATGTTCAGGAGGCTGAAATAATGCAGCAGATTCGTTACTTTGCCCTAAAGCTCTCAAGATCTGATAATCTTCTTGGCATACACCACAACGTTCAAGATGCTTTTCCTCATCATTACTGAGATTTCTCCTTAATAGTTTATTACTATCAATATGACTCATTAACGTCTCCTATCTGACACCTAAATTTATTTAAACACCTGGATAAAACTGATTTAGAATAACTCTCGCTTTTTTGCACAAAATGACCAATTTTTGCGTGTGAATAACCTTCTACAATAAACAACCAAACCACTACCCTTTGCTCCGCAGGAAGGGACGCCAGTAAACGATCTAACATATCGCTATCATTTCTACCTTCAGTTAAATAATCATCTAAACGAGGTTGAAACTCTAGAACACTTAATTTGCTTCTCTTTATATAATTAAACGCTTTATTTATAGCAATTTTTTTAACCCAAGCAATCAGATTAATATTGCTATCCAACGTTATCGCTGTATCAAACAATTGGATAAAAGTGTCATGTAGCAGATCGTTGGCGATTTCTCTATCACGACAAATTTTTACCAGTGTGGTATAAATTGTTGGTGACAGAGATATATAACAAACTTCTTGTGCCGCTTTATCACCAGCTTTCAATTTTTTAATTAATCGTTCATCAATATTAATCAATTTCCTTTCCTTTGAATCCGATTCCTATATATATAACAATCGAAAGTGCTATTTCGTTGCATTATTTCAATAATAAATTGAAATATTTGCAGCAAACACAATAAACAATTGATTTTTAATAATAAAAAAGCCCGTTTGATTTTCACCAAACGGGCTCTCCAATGCAAGCGTCGTTACTTGATTTGTCTAACGCGCGTATTATTGTCAAACAATAAACTGCCCGACAAAGACGGCGACTCGTAATTCACACGATTTTTTTGATTAATGAAATAATCCGTTAATAATCGGTGATACACAGTTACACCCTTTAAGTCTTTTAGTCCTTCAACTTCTTGATAGATGAACGTTTCATTTAACCCAGGCTCAATACCGACTAACGACAGCGATAAATCTTTACCGTCTTTGTCCTTCAGCATAAAGCCTTGTTCAACATAATCTTGAACCATGTTTAAGTAGGCATCACTATCAGCCGCAATACGCTTTTGATGTTTGTCACTTAACATGTTTTCCAAATCATGACTGGTAAAACGATGTATCACTTCAATACTATTGGTATGTTCGTTCACAATAATTTCAGTAGAACCAACAAAGAACTTGTGGGCGATGGCTTGGGACATTCCAAGCCATAGCGTCATCAATAAAATAACAACATTACGCATCATCATTAAGCCGCTTTCTTAGTTTTTTCAGCGTCTTTTTTCTCGTCTTTGTCAGTCTTAAGCTTCTGGTTGTATTTTTCCATCAGGCTCTTAGACTTCTTACGTTTGTACAACTGTAAGCGAGATTCGATAGCACGTTGTGGCCAGTAGTTGTTATTAACATCTACATCAGCAGTTTCCCAATAAGGGTCAAGCTCAATTGAGGCAATTTCTTTGTCAGTAACTAACAGCTTAGAAACTTTCTCAGTATTTTTACGCCAGATTTGCGCTGATGTACGAACAACTTCATCACTGCCGTCAGTGTAAACAAGCTTTAAGATGATTGGCATAACCAAGCCACCTTTGTTGCTAAAGTCTACTGCGTACATGTTTTTGCCATTTTTCAATAGCTCTAACTGCCAGTCTTCAAGTTTCTTTTGAGAACCGTTGTACTTGTTGCGGTCGCTATTCGTTACGGTGAACTTGTCGTTTTCGTTGTAGAAATCAAGTAGTTCAGGCTTGTCATGCGTACGACGTTTCATGTCTTTATTGCGCATGTCGCTGATGTCCATTGGCTCTTTGTTGAACTGCTCACGATCCCAAGCTTTTTCAACTTCTGGATCTTGGTTGCCAACGTGCATTTTAGTCACTTTATCTAATGAGATATCAACGTGATCGGTTGTGTAGAACCAACCACGGAAGAACCAATCTAGATCAACAGCTGAAGCATCTTCCATAGTACGGAAGAAATCTGCTGGTGTAGGACGTTTAAACTTCCAACGCTCTGCGTACTCTTTAAAGGCGTAATCGAATAACTCACGACCCATAATAGTTTCACGAAGAATGTTTAATGCAGTAGCAGGTTTACCGTAAGCATTATTACCAAACTGCAAGATAGACTCACTGTTTGTCATAATAGGCACTTGGTAAGAGCTCTTCATGTAGTTGGTGATGTTACGCGCTGGGCCACGACGTGATGGGTAGTTTTCTTCCCATGCTTGTGCCGCTAGGTATTCAACGAATGAGTTCAAACCTTCATCCATCCAAGTCCACTGACGCTCATCAGAGTTAACAATCATTGGGTAGTAGTTATGACCTACTTCGTGAATGATAACACCAATTAATCCGTACTTAGTACGACGAGAATACGTTTTCTCACCAGTCTTTTTGTCCAATGTTGGACGAGGACCATTAAAGGTGATCATTGGGTATTCCATGCCGCCAACAGGACCATTAACCGAGATAGATACTGGGTATGGGTATTGTAGGCTGTACTTGTTGTACTCTTCAATTGTATGAATAATCGCTTCAGTAGAATAACGCTCCCACAAAGGGTTACCTTCTTTCGGGTAGTACGACATTGCCATCGTATCTACGCCTTTTTCACTGTAACCTTGTGCATCCCAAATAAACTTACGAGAAGAAGCCCACGCGAAATCACGAACGTTTTCAGCTTTAAAGCGCCACGTTTTAGTTTTGTTAGTGCCCTCTTTCTCGTTCTCAATTGCTTCTTC
>MPDF01000166.1 GCA_001874365.1 Gammaproteobacteria bacterium MedPE
GAACTCTTGGATATACTGAAAGGCTTGATCAAACTGTCCAAGTAAAGGTTGCGCGACAATCATGGCAATGATTAACGCGCCTAAGCTAACAAAGCGGCCAACTTTGACGTAGTGTTGTTCACTGCGCGGTTTTGCGTCTGATTTATATAAATCCATCGTGAAAATAGTCGCAATACTATTGGTCATCGATGCCAATGACGAAACAATCGCCGCTACTAATGCCGCAAATACCAATCCTTTAAGGCCGACAGGCATCAAGTTCATTAATTGAGGATAAGCTTGGTCAGCGCGCTCTAAGTTTGGTAATAACACAACCGCAGCGATACCCGGTAAGACCACGATAACGGGCATTAGTAACTTTAAAAATGCCGCAAACGCGATGCCCTTTTGGCCTTCTCGTAAACTTTTAGCTGCCAAGGTCCGCTGAATGATGTATTGGTTAAAGCCCCAATACGATAGATTCATTATCCACATACCACCAACGAGCACCGATAGACCCGGCAAGTCCATATAATGTTCGCTGTCTTTAGCGAGGATCATGTCAAATTTTTCAGGCGCCTGCTCGGTTAATGCCGCAAACCCAGCAATAATCCCCTCTCCCTGACCAATTAAATCAAGTGCCGTGTAAGACAAGAATAAACCACCAAAAATTAACAACACCACTTGAATGATATCGGTAAATGCTACCGCTTTTAGACCACCGTAAAGTGAATAAGCCACAGAAAATAAGCCAAGGAAAATCATGCCCGCCATCAAATCAACACCAGTAATAGTATTAATTGCCAGCGCGCCAAGCCATAAAATAGCCGTTAGGTTCACCAGCACATATACACCGAGCCAAAACACAGCCATTGTCACTCGCACGCGATTGTCAAAGCGCTCTTCCAAGAACTGCGGCATGGTATAGATTTTCTTTTCTAAAAAAATCGGCAAACAATATTTACCAATAATCATCAAGGTAATGGCTGCCATCCATTCATACGAAGCAATAGCTAAACCAATTTTAAAGCCCGATCCTGACATACCAATAATTTGTTCGGCAGAGATATTAGCGGCAATGAGTGATGCACCAACTGCCCACCAAGGTAAGCTATTTCCAGCAAGAAAATAGTCGTTAGCGCCCTTTTCGTGACCTTCTTTTTCCCGTGAAACATACATTGCCACGGCAATCAAACCAATGACGTAAGCAATAAACACTACAATATCAATCGTATCTAAACTCATGATTTCTCTCTTTTTATTATTGTTATAAAATCAGTAGCGTTATTTCGATAACGCTTTAATTTGCTACTAAATCAGACAAAATAATCGATTGACTGATTGTATGACACTCACCGCTTGCCAGTGGTTTTACGCCATAACGTAACGCTTCTTCACGCGCCATCGTTAACGCATTAGCACAATGACTTATCGGTTCAATACAAAAAAATGGACTATCTTCAGGACGGTACAAGACGGTATAAGGACAACCAGCACTTCGTAAGTCCGCTTTGAACCCGCGATCGTGCCAAACAATTTCATGGCGATCAGAATCATTAATTAACACATTATCAACGACCAATTCATTTGCATTGGCCCCTAACTCAGTTAATAAGGCCGCTGGCGATTGAGTAAAACCAATAGGCAACACTTGCTCGTTCATTTGCCACATTTGCTGTGCATCAACCTTCACTTTTGTATTGTCATCAATATCAAAGAATGGATGCAGGCCTAAACCACTCGGCATTTCAGTGTCGCTTAAATTGGTGGTCGTCAATGTCATATTGAGACATAAATCGATGAGCTCGTACCGAAGTTCAACCACAAAACTCCATGGCCAATCATCACTAACATGTTCCAAGCGTAAATCTATCGCTGTCTCCGATTGACTTTTTACTTGCCAAGGGCGCTGCCACGCAAAACCATGCAATGCATGAGGTTCAGGCGGAAAATTTGCGGCAAGTTGAACATCATGCCCATTCCATTCAAACTTTCCGTGCTGTACACGACTGGCAAATGGGGCTAACGCAAAACAGCTCATATCATTAACAGTATTCGCCTGACCACTATTTCGAAAGACGTTATACGTTGTTCCTTGTCGCTCATACGTAAAACTGCGTACACTAGCGCCAATGTCAGGAGCGACAGACAAAGTTAAGTGACTATTTTTAATCACTAAATTATTCATAACATCTTCCAAATACAATATTGCATACAATATACCTAATAAAATTAACTTTGATAACTATTAATTGGGTTAAAGTTCAAGAGCGACCAATTGGAAAAGCAATAAACACGTCTAAAAATGGCTAAAACCACCAGCAACATCAGTGTTGGTTACTTTTTGAAAATTGACGCTATCACCTTGAAATAACCCAATAAAAAATATGATATTTACGGCTGATAAAGATACCATGATATGCAATCAATAAAATGTAAAAATATTCAGGAAGCGTTATGAAAAATGTTCTGGTTCCACTGCCGTGTTTGGGGTTTGATCCAAGTGAAGCAGCGATCCCGTGGAAAATCCTTTCCCAAGCTGGAATCAAGATAACCTTTATCACGCCTGACGGTAATCAATCGGCCACGGATCCAAGAATGCTAAACGGCACCAATCTCGGCATATTCCGGTCTGTTTTAGCGGCCCGCCAAGACGCGGTTGACGCCTGCCTTGAAATGCAGCGAAGTGAGGAGTTTAAACGACCTCATTCGTATGAGCAGGTAAGCGCCGACGATTTCGACGCCCTATTATTGCCCGGTGGACACGACAAAACCGTTAAAGACTATTTAGAATCACCAATTCTCCAGCAATTAGTAGTAGCGTTTTTTAATCAAAATAAACCCGTTGCTGCGGTATGCCACGGTGTTTTGGTCGCTGCTAGAAGTATTGATCCCGTTACCCAAAAAAGCGTTATCTATGATTATAAAACTACTGCGCTTTTAAAGTCACAAGAAATGGCCGGATATAACCTCACCCGTTTGTGGCTAGGCGATTATTACCTTACCTACCCTGAAACCACCGTCGAAGAGGAAGTTAAAGCCTGTCTAAAAACACCAAGCAATTTTTACCAAGGAAAATTCGCGCTGTTTCGTGACACGCCAAACAAGTTATCTCGAGGGTTTATTGTTAAAGATCGCAACTATTTATCCGCACGTTGGCCCGGTGATATTTACAATTTATCGTTTGAATTTAGAGATATGATTTTAAGTGATTAACGAATGGTAAAGACTCACGATAACTAGAAACTGTTATCGTGAGCCGCTTCTTAAAAATACTACTTCATTACAGCTTGTTGTTGCTCAACGCTCATCACGTTAACAACCTTAACGGTTTCATCTTTCTTGGTTGGGTCAATAACCACAGGCGTTGAACCGTTTTCCAGTTTAAGCACGCCGCGTGGACACACCGACGAACACACACCACAACCAACACATGACGCACGAACAATGTCTTCACCGCGCTGAGCGTAGGCACGAACGTCAATTCCCATTTCACAATAGGTTGAACAGTTACCACATGAGATACATTGGCTACCGTTTGTCGTAATGCGAAAACGTGATTTATAACGCTGGATAATACCGATGTATGCCGCGAGCGGACAACCAAAGCGACACCAAACACGGCTACCCATTTTCGGGTAGAAACCTGTACCGATAACGCCAGAGAACAAGGCGCCAATAAAGAATCCGTAAGCACTACGTAGCGAATAGGTATCAATACCCGCAATAGATTTAACGCCACTAAAGTAGGTGTAAAGCGCGGCTGCGGTCATCACAATTGCAAACACTAAAACGCTGTGAATAACCACGCGCTCAACACGCCATGCTGTTAATGATTTATCTGATAATTGACGATAAGGATCACCTGCTGTTTCTGCCAAACCACCACAGCCACATACCCATGAACAATACCAACGCTTACCAAAGAAATACGTAAACACAGGGACACCAATCACAAATAACGTAATGCCCCACACCAACATAAACATGCCGATGCCGCCACTTGAACTCAAACTATCAAGATTCCATGCATCGAAGAAATCGTAATCTAGCGGCCACATGTTCTTTAAGTCAGTCGATGGTTGATTCAGGCGACTTAAGATCTCTGGCAAAATAAAGGCAAAACACGATTGGAAAAAGATAATCGAACTAGTACGTGCTATGTGGTATTTACTGTGACGATATTTGATGAACATACGTACGCCCATCACGACAATCGCTAAGGTGTAAATCAAACCATAAATCGACCATGAGCCAGCGCCACTGCCATTAAGTGCAACAAATAACGGATCAACTAAAGACACCCACTCCACGATATATTCAGGAAAGAAATACAGCGCGATATAAACAGCCACTAAAAACAACAACACCAACATACCAACAATACCGCCGTTGGTGGCTGAGTTTTTAAAAACATTATCGTTTTTAATGCCAGCGGGACCAGTGTACTTTTCAGGAATAATGTACATTAGCGCGCCAATGGTGCCTAAAATAATCGAGAAGAAGAAAAACAATCCAGCGTTTTTAGCAACAACTGACGTCGACGAACTTTTTACTATCGCATAAATATACTGGCCTATAGCCCATGAATCTATGCGTTTTTCAGGATTAACTTTTTGATTAATTTCAGCAGACTTTTCGTTAATGACCTGCTCGATCTCGCTAAGTGGCTTACCTTGGTTTCCTGCTAACCAACCTGTGTAATCCGTTAACTTCTTAATTTTAAAGGCAGCATAATCATCATTGGTGTTAAAAACCTCAGGCAACATGGCTAAGTCGTAATAACCAAGCGCTTTCACCTTTGCCATGATTGCAGAAATATCGCTCGTTGATAGATGATAACGCTCATAAACCGTGTCGTTATAATGAGAAAATGTCTTTCTAACCCCTTCAACAAACACCACCTTATTGCCCACAGGCTCACTCATAAACTGTGATAAATGCGGCGCAATCAATTCGCGATGCGTTGAGTTACCAATGGAGCTATTTAAAGACTCGCTAGTAATTTTAAATTGGTTAACAAACAGCATGCCAATGAAAACAAACAAACCCACCAAAAAGAAAGCCATGCCAGAATTTCGTACAGGCGCTACCCACGCTAAATTATTACTATGCATTGGCATGCCCCTTAGTGAAACGTTTGGTTAACCATCTTAATGGCGAAAGTTTTAATTGATTGTCAGGGTGTTGCTGATTGAAAGCCGCAACGATGTCTTTTTCATAACGATTAAAAAACTCAGGATCGAAGTTGGCATCGCGCAGGTTTTCTAACACGTATTTCAACGTACAACCGTTGGCAAGCCAGTTTTCCCACACGTTATGACGCATACGAATACCGAACGTATTCACGCCTGTAACTTCTTGAGTATCATCTTTATAGTTAATACGCAGACAAATATCCTGCGCTGGATGCTGCCAATAAAATGAAGAGATCCCATCAAGCGGTTCGTTAAACACAAAACCATAGGTTTGATATTCAATGTCGAAGAACTTGGCGGAATTAAACCACACACCACGTTCATATTTGGTGCGCTCACCTGCAATCGTTTTCGCCAGCGCTTCACCTTGCATTTTTCCGGTATACCACAAGGGTTCAATGCGATTACGCCCATCAACCACTTCAATTTCTGCACAATCACCTACGGCGTATACATCTGGAACCTGTGTTTCTAAAAAGTCATTCACTAAAATGCCACGACCAACAGGAATATCACCTTGTTGCGCCACCCCAATATTGGGATGAACACCCACAGATAATCACACCATGTCGCACGCTATTTCTTCACCAGT
>MPDF01000167.1 GCA_001874365.1 Gammaproteobacteria bacterium MedPE
GTGACTTAGCGACGGCTCACAAAGCTTATCAACAAGCAACATCAATGAAAGATATTTCAAAACTGTCTCGCTCACACCTAATGGCGACGTTGTTAAGTAATCAACGACCAGAGAATGCGACAAAACAAGGTGCCATTATTGATAACTTAAAAAATCTACAACTTCATGGCAATGAACACGCTGAGGTCAGTTTACAATTGGCAGAATTTTATAGCGCGACACAGAAAGTTGACTTAGCGATGCGCTATTTTGTGCAAGCAATAGAACAAGGTTATTTATTGAATTATCGCGTTCTTCAGGCGCCGCTATTTTCAACGTTGAGAAATCATCATGATTTCAAGAAATTTGTCGCACCAAAACCGCAGCGAATAATCGATGGCAAGCGGAAAATTGGTGAATATTAGGGTATTAAAACAAAAAAGCCTGCACTAGAGCTAATGCAGGCAAATAGAGTTAACGAAAATTAAGCTAATTCAGTTTCAACGTCTTTAGCCAATTGCGGGCAAACATCTTTAAGGATACGTTGTGCTAATTTCTCATGACATCCAAAGTCAGTCCATTCTTGAGTAATTAACTGCGTGTTGTAACGACGGCATATATGCGGCAAGAACGTATCATGACAATCTGAAATAAGTTGTAAATATTCTTGTGAGGTTCCAGCTTCTGCATCACGCGCACGTTCTACCATACGAGTGTACGAAATAACCGGATCTGATTTTAAGTAAATAACAGCACTGACTTGCGGGTAGTCTTTAAGCTTATCTTGAATATCGTAATAGTAATCAAGATCTTTTCCATCTGGACGACAGGCTTCCGCCAAATTTGCCTGACAGAATACTAAATCTGAGAATAACGAACGTTCGATAACGTAGTTATAGCTAGTATCAAGATTTTGACAGATATCAGCACGCTTATTAGTGATATAGCGTTGAAATTCAATGCGCTTTGTAGGGTCAACAGTAAAGGCTTTTAATAAACGCTGAAATTCAGGGTCTGTATCAACATCTTCAATGATTAACTGCCATTTTTCATTGCTGTGCTCATTCAGTTCACTAATCAATTTAGGCAATAAAGTCGATTTTCCGACGCCAATATTTCCTTCAATTGCGATAAGATTAAATTGTTGCTCTGTAGACATAAGACGCCGCTTTATCATTATTAAAATAGCCGGCAAAGATACCACATCGATTGTAGAAAACGGTGAACTTGATCATGCTTTATTGCGATGACAGTTTGAGTGGTTATTAACCAACCACTCGCTGTTTATTTTCTGTGCTAGTCAAGAATTCAGTCACCAATTCAAACAACTTAAATTGATTAGCTGCACGTTCTAAGTTGTGTTCATCTCTTGCCGTCGTAAAGTAGACATCGTTGGCTAAATAATCCGTTAAAAATCTGCTACCAATAATAAATGGCATTAATCGCGCGCCTATTGCCAGCGAATCTAACTCCAATGGTAAAGCGATTCCGTTGAGGCCATCGACGTAACCAGCCATCAATTGTTGATAAATATCTTCTTGAAACACCATGTCTTCAATGTTTGTGGCGTCTTCTGCTAATGAACCACAGCAAGTTCGCACCATGTCACCAAAATCATGCATTAAATAACCGCACATACAGGTGTCGAGGTCGATAACGGCATGCGGTAAATTAGTCGAGCAATTAAACAGTAAGTTATTTATTTTAGTGTCGTTGTGAGTAATTCTTAATGGCAATTGTTTTACAAGCGATTCAACCTGCGCAACAAACTCATATTGAGATTCGAAAGACTCAATCACGACGTTTGCTTTTATTAATCGCTGTGGTGATGCAACTTTTTTAGCATCTTTTAATTGTTCAAGACGCCATGAAAGATCATGAAATCTATCAATAATTGGCTGTAAATTGTCTGCCGGTAACGAGGCTAACGCACCACTAAATTTAGCGAAGGAAAATGCCGTATCATAGGCTTGTTGACTATCCGAAATAGCATCGACAGTCATGGTTCCGTCAACATACTCAAGCGCGCGCCAATATTCATTATCTATCACTTCAAGGAGGTTACCATTACGGCTAGCGCGAGGTGTAATAACAGCATATTGATAATTGGTTTCTTTAGCTAATAAGTGATTGCTAATCACGTGACTATTGTTCACCACAGCTTGTGGATTTGGAAACACATGATGATTAATACGTTGCAATACGAACTTACTTGTTGCAGTAGTGACCATTAATGTCAAATTCACCAAACCGTTTCCTAATGGCGTAACGGTTGCACGCTCATCATCTTTTACATATTGACTGACAATGGCGGCATAAGATGATTGAGTCATTTACGGTCCTAATCTAATTACGTCGATAAACAGCACATTCCTTATACACAGGCGTGCCTACAAATAATTTTGCGCTACCCTAACATTATTTGTCGAGGAAAAGAAGCTGACACCAGCGCTAACATCCTCAGCTCCAGACTCAGAAAGAAACATTGCGCATTAGTAAATTTCGCCCCAAAATTCAACTTGCGTTAAATAAAGCCGGCAATCAAGCTCTAATTGAAAATAATTGGGTTCAATATGCTGACACAATTTATAAAAGGCTTTGTTGTGTTCTTTTTCTTTTATATGCGCCAACTCGTGGGCAACTATCATTGATAGAAATTCAATCGGTGCTTGTTTAAACAAACGGGCTATTCTAATTTCATTTTTAGCCTTTAGCTTATTGCCTTGAACGCGACTTACAAATGAATGCGTACCTAATGCGTGGTTAACGGCGTGAATTTTATCGTCGTAAATCACCTTAGCCAGTGGAGAAGACTTCTTAATAAATTGCGATTTAAGTTGCTGTGTATATTGGTAGAGCGACTTATCCGTCGTTAGGTGATGGCACTCTGGATAACGAGATAATAAATAAGCCTTTAGTTTCTTTTGCTTAATGAGCGAGGATACTTGATCACGTATCTGTGGAGGATAGCCTGTTAGATATTTTAATTGTGTCGTCAACGTCATACAATGCACCTACTTAGCCAACGTTAAAATGAAAGATATGCCTAAATCCCCTGTTTCAAAAATGCTAGATAAACATTCGGATCTAACTCACTCAACGGATGTCAAAGTGGTCTCTCATGTTCAACGACAACAGGATGATTGGTACGTCAATACCATTATGATTGACGGTATCTCCGTACCATTTATCTATAAACGAAAAAAGCCTTATCGCTCACTCATTGGCGCACGAGTAAACTTAACCTATTACCCAACATCCAAACAAGTCGCAGGATTTGAAATGGAAATGATGAAGGTAGTGCGGATCCGTGTTGCATAACACAGCACTGCCTTCACGTTGACCTACTTACTTAGGTAAGCATAAGCCGTCATAAACGCTTTTTCTTGGAATGGGCGTAATCCTGAATGTTTAAACTCGATTGGCGGTGGACTATGCTTTAACCATTGCTTTTCAATCGTCATTGGAATAATTTCCACGGCTAAATCAGCACAAGTTTGTAATGCAGCTTCTAACTTAAATGTCGACATTTTTGCCGCGTGCTTTCCGTTAGGGATACGCTCTGTAATGACAACGCGATCAACTTTGTAATCTTCCATTAGCTTTTTAAAGGCAAATTGAAAATCGCGTAATTGCTCAGTATCGTTCACTTGCTGCACTGTTAAGCGTTGTTGACGACAATCAGGAATGTCAAATACATCGTTTTCTTTTTGTAGCAAACAAATATTCGCGTGATTATCTTTAAAATCTACGGCACAAACTCTCATTAGTTTTACCCTTATTAGGCGGTGAATAACAATTTGGGCTCATTATACCCATTCATCACGAATTAACATCATCATTGACAATAAAATGCGAGCTTTATGAGGCTAGTAGCATAAAAATAGGATAAATTCAGTTAGAAAAATGCTCTGCTAGTAGTAAAAAGTAATAACATTGGTTAAAGTTAAGTTTAGTGGTCTATCCAAACTCGTAGAGACGGAAATTTAGCGATTGGATAAGAGGTTAATGTGAATGTGCAAGGTGAAGGAAAAAAGATGTCAACTATAATGGATTCTGTCAATCAACGAACACAACTCGTTGGTGAAAATCGCTTAGAATTATTACTATTTAGCCTAAGCTCTATGCAGACCTTTGCAATTAATGTTTTTAAAGTGCAAGAGGTCGTTAGCCTTCCTCGCCTTTCTGCACTGCCAGGTTCTCACCCGTCAGTAGTTGGTGTTGTAAATATGCGTGGCAATACCATTCCGGTGATCAATTTACCGCAAGCCATCGGCATGCGCCCACTTGAAATTAATGACAAATGTAATTTAATCATTACCGAATATAATCGGACGATTCAGGCATTTCTAGTCGGTCAAATTGATCAAATAGTTAATACGACTTGGGAAAGCATTCAACCGCCACCACGCACAGCAGGCCGTGGCCATTACTTGACAGCAATTACCCAAATCGAGCGCGAAGAGCGCAATAGCATTGTGGAAATTATTGATGTTGAAAAGGTGCTTGCTGAAATTATCTCTTACGACACGACAATTTCTGATGATGTCTTAGATGAAGAGATTGCAGCTCACCTTCACGGTAAAAAAGTACTCATTGTTGATGACTCGTCCACTGCTCGTAATCTAGTTAATCAAACATTATCATCTGTCGGCATTGAAGTAATTGAAGCCTACGATGGTCTTAAAGCATTAGAGTTGCTCAAAAGCTGGGCAGACGAAGGCAAAGTTGTGACTGATGAAATTCTAATGATGATAACAGACGCTGAGATGCCAGAAATGGACGGTTACAAACTCACCTTCGAAATTCGTAACGACCCACGAATGAAAGACTTATTTATTGCCTTAAATACCTCGCTAAGTGGTAGCTTTAACGATGCGATGGTAGAAAAAGTAGGCTGTGATCGTTTTATATCAAAATTCCAACCGGATAAGCTAGTTGAAGTTGTGCAGGATAGAATGAGACAGTTGCTTTAACGAATAACCTATTCGGTACGTTTGATTAAATGTGGTTAATTCAGTATTAACCACATTCGTGACACTAACTGCGAATAAAATCAAAGGTTTCCATGCAATGATACGCTGACTCTAAAAGTTGAGTACTTGCATTTTTATGCGTATTGTATGCATCCACTCTGCCATTTTCAGCGGCCCGCCAATACTTTTTGTTTGCAACACTTGCACTTGCTGGTTTCGCGAGAGTTTGAGCAGTGCGAGACGCTTGAATCAATACCGAGTTTGATTTTTTAATCCGCTCTTTAAACTGACATTCTGTTAATGCAGTATTTAATTCTGGAGCTTTGTAGGTGGATTGATCAGACTTAACCCAAGTACTTGGCGCACTACAACCGGACAATAATGCAGTAGCGAGTCCCATAGCCAATGATAGTTGTATTTTTTTCATTTTATTCTTCCTTGTAATTTAACTTGAATTAAAGCCACTATTACATAATGGTAAAATAAAGTCACAAAGTTTCATTCACTTGCCGTAAAATATCTTTATAGCCAGCAACACCCTGCGCACCAGATATCGTATATTTATCATTAATAATCAGCGTTGGTACACTAGTTATACCAGCCTGCTTTATGTCAGTCATTTGCGACACAACAGTTTGACGTAACTGTTCATCATCAAAGGCCGTATTAATGTCTTCCTGAGATAATCCCACGCTAAGCGCACATTCTGTCAATACTTGACGATCGCTAATATCGCCACCGTGTTTGAAATACAACTCAAACAACGCAACTTTCAATGGCGTTTGCAAACCGCTATTTG
>MPDF01000168.1 GCA_001874365.1 Gammaproteobacteria bacterium MedPE
GAAAAACTTAACATGACAACTCACCCAGTTGAGTTCGAAATGTACTACAGCGTTTAATCACTGATTGAACAGACATTGATACTAAAAAGCCTGCAGTTTGCAGGCTTTTTTATTGAAATTTGAATTATGGAGAGTTAAGGCTCATTATTATATTTCTCTCGTTTACTTGAAGGCGCAGAATGAAATATTTAATTGGGTTACTATTAATTTGCTATGCGATGATTAGCAGCCAAAGCGCAGCGTTTACGGTTTATAAAAAAGTAAACAAAGATGGTACTGTCGTCTATTCAGACAAACCCTTTCCCGGCGCTAAAAAGGTGAACTTACCACCAATAAACACGCGTAAAACTCAGCCACTTCCAACGCCGATAACCACAGATAAACCACCACAGAAAGAAAAAGCCGCAACCATCGCAATATTATCTCCAACCAATGGTGACTCTATTCGTAGTAATGGCGGTGAGTTAACGGTTACAGTGGGCACGAGCCTTTCTGCAGATAGTCGCTATAAAATTCAATTATTAATCAACGATAAACCCCACGGTCTTCCTGCCAAAACTAACACCTTTACGCTCAAAGAGTTAGATCGCGGAATCATCAAGATAAAAGCACAACTCCAAGGCCGTCGTGGCAAAGTTCTTGCAACATCTAGTGAAACGGTTGTTTACATGCATAAAGCCTCAATAAATCGAGCTCGATAGCCCAAAAATGAGCAATATGTTTGCAATCGTTAATCTTTCGCACCAAAATGGTGCATTAGCTAGATTACGAATTTGGAGCCTAGGGTGTCGACCATTTATAAATCAATATTTGATAATGTGGTATCAAGTATTTTGTTACTCGACCAACAACTTTGTGTTCGTCACAATAATCCCGCAGCAGAACAGCTCCTAAAGCTGAGTACTAAACGTATGGCTGGTAGCCACCTTAATACTTTATTTCATCATCTCAGTTCAAACACACAGCTATTCTCTCAAGTATTCGAAACCGATCAGGGCTTTACCGATAATCTAGCAACGCTAATTTGTGTTGATGGTCGCAGTGTCACTATCGATCTTAGCGTCAGTCCAATTGAGGTAGAACAGCAGCACTTGTTGCTGGTAGAAATAAGACAAGTTGATCAACAGCAACGTATTTCAGAAGAAATGCAACAATTCACTCAACAACAGCTGGCTAAAAACTTAGTAAAAGGTCTCGCCCACGAAATAAAAAACCCACTTGGAGGGTTACGCGGTGCAGCTCAGTTACTCCATCGTCAGCTAGATGAGAGTAATCAAGAATATACACAAATGATTATGGAGCAGGCAGATCGTCTTAATAACCTAGTAGAACGATTATTAGGTCCAAATACGCACCACCAACATAAGCTTCATAATGTTCATCAAGTCTTGGAAAAGATTATCCAACTTGTTTCAATTGAGTTACCTCATGGCATTCACATAGAACGCGACTACGATCCTAGCATTCCTGACATATCAATTGATGATGAACAAATTCAACAAGCACTGCTCAATATTGTGCAAAATGCTATCCAAGCGATGGGTGACGGTGGCCATTTAACGATCATGAGCCGCGTTACTAGCCAAGTAACTATTAACGGAAAACGTCATCGATTAGCGATTGAAATAAAAATTATCGATAACGGCCCTGGCATTCCCCCACACCTTCATAATACGTTGTTCTATCCAATGATTACGGGCCGTGCCCAAGGTACCGGATTAGGACTCTCCATTGCTCAAACATTAGTACAACAACACAGTGGACGTATTGATTTTAAATCGCGTCCTGGATTCACCGAATTTACCGTTTCACTACCAGTAATTAAGGAAGCCTAATGACTGAACAAGTATGGGTCTTGGATGACGATAGCTCTATTCGCTGGGTATTAGAAAAAGCGTTATCGAGTGCAAACATTAGTGTTGCCACATTCGCCGCTGCCGAGAGTTTATGGGAAGCCCTGTCACATGAACAGCCAAGCGTCATCGTATCAGATGTTCGTATGCCAGACACCGACGGTATGGAATTATTAGGCCGTGTTCAAGAGCACTACCCAGAAATTCCGGTCATCATAATTACCGCCCATTCGGATCTCGATAGTGCAGTTAGCGCATATCAAAGTGGTGCATTTGAATATTTACCTAAGCCCTTTGATATTGATGACGCGCTTGGATTAATTAATCGCGCAATAGAACACAGCTTAGAGCAAACAAAGCGCGCTAAAAAGTCTGCCAACAAACAAACTCCAGCTCCCGAAATCATTGGTGAAGCACCTGCAATGCAAGAAGTTTTTCGTGCTATTGGCCGATTATCTTCGTCGAGTATCAGTGTCTTAATCAACGGGCAGTCAGGTACGGGTAAAGAGCTCGTCGCTAAAGCCCTGCATAAACACAGCCCACGCAAAGATAATAGTTTTATCGCCCTTAACATGGCGGCTATTCCGAAAGACTTAATCGAGTCAGAGTTATTTGGCCATGAGAAAGGTGCGTTTACGGGGGCTAATACAGTACGTGAAGGTCGATTTGAACAAGCAAATGGTGGCACATTATTCCTAGATGAGATAGGCGACATGCCATTAGATGTTCAAACTCGCTTACTGCGTGTTTTAGCAGATGGTCAGTTTTATCGCGTTGGTGGCCACCAGCCCGTATCTGTAGATGTGAGGATTATTGCAGCTACCCATCAAAATTTAGAGAAACTGGTCACCGATGGTGAATTTAGGGAAGATTTGTTTCATCGTTTAAACGTTATCAGAATCCATATTCCAAGTCTTAATGAACGCCGAGAAGACATTCCGACGCTTGCTAACCATTTCCTTAATTTGGCTGCTAAAGAGTTAAAAGTTGAAGCAAAAAAAATGAGTAAAGAAGCGCAGGCCTACATAACAACACTTGAATGGCCTGGCAATGTGAGACAATTAGAAAATACCTGCCGCTGGTTAACAGTGATGGCATCAGGACAAGAAATTCTAGTTAATGATTTACCACCTGAATTAACACAAGCCAAGATACAGCACACACAACATAGTGATTGGCAACAAGCACTAAGAAGTTGGTGTATGGAACAACTCAACAATGGCGACGAGGCAATACTTAATCAAGCCATGCCTGAGTTCGAGCGTACAGTCATTGATTGCGCGTTAACCAGCAGCGCTGGGCACAAACAGCTTGCTGCAAAGAAGTTAGGATGGGGAAGAAATACCCTCACGCGTAAGTTAAAAGAACTTGATATCAAATAAGTTGGCAGCGGACTCATCTTGGCATTGATAGTGTCATGAGCTACTATCTAAATAACTCTTAGATAATGGGATCTGACCATGCAATACAATACTTCTGAATTATGCGACATGTACTTAGACAGCGTCGATGTAGTAGAGCCTATGTTTGCCAATTTTGGTGGTCGCAATTCATTTGGTGGCGAGGTTGTAACTATCAAATGCCACGAAGCTTATGGCCTTATTCGCGAAGCGTTGACCCAAAGTGGTGCAGGTAAAGTACTAGTCATTGATGGCGGCGGCTCACTGCGCAGAGCGCTTGTTGATTTTGAGCTAGCGGAACTTGCATTAGACAACGGCTGGGAAGGCGTCATTGTTTATGGCTGTATTCGTGAGGTCGACTTAATTGATGAACTAGATCTTGGCATCCAAGCATTAGCATCAATTCCGGTGCTAGCCAATGACAGCCATGATGGTGAAACAGATATGCCGGTCAATTTTGGCGGCGTTACTTTTTTACCTGAAGATCATGTTTACGCCGACTCAACAGGCATTATTTTATCGCCAGATCCGTTAGATATCGAATAACCCTCCAACGATCATCGCTTTGTAACGCACTAGGTGAGTTACAAAGCATTTAATTTATTCTCACTAATAACGCCCACTATGACACAAATTCAATTTTCAACTGCCAGCTCAATCACACCACTTATTAGTGATCGTCCAAATGAGATAAAAATTGGTCAACAACTACTATTACCTGATTCAAACAACTTCGAACAAGTATTAGAAGCATTTAAAAATCAAGGTGCCAAATTCATTTTATTAGGTATTCCGGAAGATATTGGCCCTCGTGCAAACTTAGGGCGAAGCGGCAGTACAGAAGGTTGGCAGGCGTTTTTATCCCGCTTTTTGAACTTACAACAGAATAACTTTATTCGCAGTAACGAAATTGGCTTATTAGGTCATATTATCACTGACGATTTGCAAAGATTAAGCAATGACTTAGATCTCGCGACAACCAGCGGATTAAACACTATCCGCGAACTTGTTAGCCAACTTGATGAACGAGTGAGCGAAGTAATAAAAGCCATAGCTTCGCTTGATTTAATTCCTATTATCATCGGTGGTGGTCACAACAACGCCTATGGCATTCTCAAAGGAATGAGCCAAGCGAAAGCGAAGCCAATGGCCGCTATTAATCTAGATCCTCATACTGATTTTAGAAGCATTGAAGGACGCCATAGCGGAAACGGCTTTAGCTATGCTGCTAATGAAAACCTACTGAGTCATTATTTTTCACTGGGAATGCACGAGTTAAAAAATTCAGCAGCCAATATTAGCAGTCTCAACAAACATCACTTTCCCTATGTCAGCTATCAACAAATATATGTAAGACGTGAAATGTCGTTTGAACAGGCTATTGACGATGCGTGCTGTTACCTTAATGACAGCCATGCACCTGTTGGCATTGAATTAGACGTTGACGCAATTTCCTTTATGCCAGCAAGTGCCTATACCAATGTTGGTGTTGATGTGAGTGACGCGCAGTTCTATGTTCACACTATCGCTCAGTTACCACAATCTTGTTACTTACATCTCGCGGAAGGCGCCCCTTGCCAACATCCCTCAGGGATTGATGCTGGCGTTAGCGATGTAGGCCAAGGGTTAGCGGCGCTAGTTTCTTCATTTATTCAATCAAAACAGAATATTGGTGAATAGCCCTTAGTATTTTGTAATTCCCCACTGGCGTTTTATTTTTGCTAATTCGCCAGTTTTTTCCAAATAATTGAAGGCGACTTTAAAACGCCTCACTAATTTGGGATCAGTATCCTTGCTAAAAGCAATCGACATGTCTTTATTCAGCTCTTTAACTTCATGTAGTCGTTGCAATTGCGTGGCATCATAACCGAGATCTGCCACCATATATTTGAGTAATAACGCAGGTCCAGAAATAATATCTACGCGTTCTTTGAACAGCATTCCGACGTTTTGGGTATCTCTGGACGTCAACGACACATTCGTAAAGCCATTTACTTTCAAAAAATAATCAGCACTATAACCCTTAGAGGTTGAAATTCGGTATGCCTTGGCTTCTTCAAGTGATGTCAGTGGCTGACTAAAGTTTTTCTTTAGGCCCCATAAGTGAAAATGTTGAGTCTGAAGATTTCCGACCCATTGGAATTGAGACTCACGCTCTTTGGTCCTGATCATTGAATAAATCAAAACATTGGGCTCTTTTTTTGCCATCAAAAAAGCCCTTGCCCAAGGCAATACATGCACAGTTGAGCGCAAATCTGTTAATTCAAATAAACGATTCACCACCGCAGTAGAATAACCGCTAAGTGAACCGTCTTCTTTTTTTATTTGGAAGGGAGGAAGGTACTCAGTAACAACGGTAATGGGCTTTGCAACCAAAGAACTACAGTAAAGGCAAAATAAGATCCCAATCGTCCTGAGTATGTTAGAAAGCATAAAATAGCTCGCATTACAAAATACTAAGTATAGTTGATTTATCCAACCATATAGGTGCCTG
>MPDF01000169.1 GCA_001874365.1 Gammaproteobacteria bacterium MedPE
AAGTTGCTTTTATGGAAAAGCTCATGAGAAATTAACCTAGATTATTACGTTTTTTAAAGGCGTTAATAAGTGCATCAGGGCGTTTCTTTTTATTGGATTTGTTTAATACAAAAACAACCGTTTGCCCGTCTGGGCCAGCACCAATTTGAGTGAAACGATAAATAGCATCGCCAAGCTTTCTTGTTTCCACCATGTCTTCGTATGTACTAAATACATATAAACGGCCGTCTTCAGAACGAATTTCACCGTAGAAATCACTGCTTGCGTTCAAATTACCACGATACATATCAATTCCAGCAATGCCCGCTGTTTTCTTTTTATCTTTACCAGTAAGACCAAATACCAAGGTTTCGCCGTGTGGGCCATCACCAATATAAACTTTGCGATACGCCGTTTCACCAACACTTAAAAACTGCTGATAAGTTGCAAAATCATCAAACACGAAATAGCGACCGTCATGAGCCACTTCAAACAGATCGTTATTGTTAACAACTTTTACCACTGCTTTTTTAACTGGCGCTTTAACCGCTGCTGTATCAGTACTTTGACAGCCAACAACAGACAAAATCGATGCACCAACAAGTGCGCTAATTGCAAATTTTTTCATGAGAAATTCCTACCTAAATAGTCTAGTTTTAGTCGTGAGTAAACTCACGCTGATAAATTACAGACAAGATAGAAAACTTTTATGACAGATTGATGAGTGTTTTATGACGACACATATATTTACAATATTAGGGCATAAAAAGCATTAAAAAACAGATAGATTATCAGCCATTAATCTCAAAATTATCAGAGTGAGCAAAGGAATGTTTTTATTAAACAGCAAAGCGAAACTATCAAGTGCAGCAATGTTAACGCTATTTTTGATGGCATGTGGCGGAGGCGGCAGTGATTCAACGGTTAACCTACCACCAGAGCCAGACACCATACCTGAGCAATTCAATTTTGTTGACGTAACAAGTCAAAGTACCGATAGTGAAATTGTTTCTGAGCCGATTATAGTGACGGGAATTGATTCACCATCTCCAATCAGTATTGAAGGTGGTGAATATTCAATTAATGGTGCTGCATTTACTGCGGACTCAGGTATTGTTAAAAACAACGATGAAGTTGTTGTTAAGTTGCTAAGCGCTAATGCACATATGGCTTCAAGTACGGCCACTTTAAATATAGGTAATATCACTGACCAGTTTAGTGTAGAAACACATGATGAATACACACGGCTTGCAAGTGATCTTGAAGATAAAGAGTCAGATAAATTCGCCATCGTTACCCAACCGTTAAAAGGGCAAGTCATTGTTAGTGCTGATCTCACTACAGCAAAATTTTATCCGCTCAATGCATTTAATTATCTTGATGAAGGTGAAACCGAGCAAGTAACGGTTGAAGTATCTTTATTGGGGAGTAGTGAGAAGCATAATCTAACTTTTACGGCATCAGGCAAAGCACAAGTTAGCGAATGTGATGCTGAAAACTCATTAATCATTAATGCATCTGACATTCCTCAGTCATACACAAAAGTGACCGTAGAACAATGTGTCAGCCTAGATGCCAGCCCACATCCAGCTGGACAGTGGGTCGCATGGTTAGGCGATAATGGCGCTCAACGCCCAACTCTGATTACTGAAATAGGCCTTAACACCGCTAACAATAAAATAAGTTTTAAACCGCCAGTGGCCGGAAAGTACAATCTTGGTTGGTGTCCAGACATGGGCGCCTGTCATGCAAATTACTACTTTGAAAGCATTCAACCATCATCGAAAAAGTTACTCAGCAAATCGATTAACGTCAGAGAGCGTAGCGCCGATGAGCCGATCCTAATAATGGTTGAACATACTGATGAAAATCTTAGCGAGCAGCAGAGCTATCATTGGGTGATACATCATTGGAACAATGAATACAAAACGCTTATTGACGTGGTGACCTTAAGTGATTCGATTGAATTGCCGGCTATAGATCACGACAATAACTATCACGTATCACTCGTTGTGGATGATAACGTATTTCAAGCCGAAGGCAGTTTTACACGTACAGCGCAGGAGCGTCTGGGGAAAATAACGACTCGATTTAATACTCATGGAAACTACAAACTACTTTCCACCGATATTAATATTCGACCTGACAGTTCTACGTTAGCACCGCCGAAAATAGTCACAGTCATTGAAGGAAATGAAACGAGGTTTATCGGAGGTAATGACGAACCATACATCATTAACGCGACCAAAGATTCACAAATTGTCTTTGACATGAATGAGTCAACGGATGAAAACCAAGATCAATTAACTTATACCATCAACCAAGTCGCTGTAGATTCTACGAGTGGTCAATATACTCTACTGGTCACTCGAAGTACTGAGGTTAGCGTTTGTGTAAGTGACGGATTCCCTTGGAGTTACCAAGAAAGTCCATGCGCATATTTTGACATTGTCTTACCAGAATAACTCGTTTAAGAGTCAATCGAGTTAAGTTCACGCTCTGCTAATGCCATATCTAATGTGGCTTTTAGCAGTTTGTATAAACGAATTGACGCATCAATTTCTTCTTTGCGGTTAGTTAAACTTTCGATATTCAATCCCAATGGAATATTAAGCGGCATCACAGCTTCAATAATTTGGTTTAAATTATTGCGACACACTTTAATCGACTCAGCTAACGGGTTAGAAGACTCTAAAATACGCCAGCGCGTTGACTCAGGAATAGATATTCCTAACCAATTCATAAAGTCCATGGTCTTTTCGCTGCCACAAGGGGTGAAGGTTAATACCATACGCTTAGGGCGAATGTTTTGTGCACGACACTCACGGGCATAACTTGATAACATATCGATAGTGGCAGGGGCGTCGTATACCGCTTGAGAAATAAAATACTCACAGCCTTGCTTGTCTTTTTCAATTAAGCGCAGATGTTCATCACCTTTTTTAGCGTGGCGCTCAGCAATCGTCACTCCGCCCACGTAATAGTTGTGACGATGATTAAGCTGTGCCTGATATGCGGCACTTAATGGCAATTTTTGTTGCCCTTTAGACGAAGGACTACCCACCAACACAATGTCGCGTACGCCGTATAATTGCCAGCTATTATCTAACCACTGATTAAATTCGGACTCGTCACGTGAAGCAACGCTCTTATAGGTAATCACAGGCTTTTTGGTTTTATGGCCAAGCATTTGCGAGTAATGACACGGCTCAAAGGTTTTATTAAACGGGAAAGGGCGCGTTACATCAGTGCGGCTGCTTTCGTCTTGAATGTCATAAACGATAAGCCCATCAAAGTCGATTTTATCTAAGCGCGCAACCAGCTTATTAGCAACTTCTTCTACTTTTTCTAATGGCACACCATCACGCGGTGGCGTGGTGCCAATAAAGTAAACGCCAAATTTAGCATCTTCAGATTTTGCGCGTAAAACAGAGTCCATTACATCAATACCTTTGGTTAATCATTGAGTGGCTGAGCCAATGAACTCACTATAAAGTGAAAACGTCTAGGTGTCTAGCCATCTAAACGTCTTATTTTGGTTTTCTAGGAAAAGCGATATACCATAGGAATATAAGTTAGCTACAGATAATTACTAGCGCGGTCTGTTAATCAGGGTTGATTGGCAGGCCATGATCTTGTTTCACTTCTTCAATCACCACATAGGTATGGTTTTTAGCAACGCCGGGAATATCTACAATCATCCCTAGCACTTGCCTATACGCTTCCATATCCGCAATTCTAATTTTAACTAAATAATCAAAGCCACCAGCCACCATATGACACTCACACACTTCATTTATCTCTAAAACAGACTTAGCAAAGCTGTCGAATAACTCACTGGTGGTGCGATCCAAAGTGATCTGAATAAAGGCTGACATACCAAATTTTAATTTAGAGGCGTTGAGTTTTGCGCCATAACGCTCAATATAGCCTTCATTTTCTAATCGCTTAACGCGATCAAGACAAGGACTGGCGCTTAAACCGACTTCATTAGCGAGGTTTACGTTACTAATTCTGCCATTAGTTTGTAATGCAGCGAGGATCTTAAGATCGATACGATCAAGTGGCTTGTTTTTAGACGGTGAACTCATTTTCAGAATAATCTACTGTTTGACGAAGCTAATACCCCATAATTTACGGTAAAACAGCGAATTTAACCAGCACATTCTGCTGAGACTTCTCTAAAATCGTTCCACTATTTAAACTAACGCTTATTCTGAAATTCGTTAATAATAATAATTCAAACGAATAAGCTTTCTGCTGGAGACAATAATGCTTTTTACACAATCATTAACTGCCACCAATCCAATTCGTCAAACGATCCGTGATCACTATCGTTGTGATGAAAACACTATTCTTAACCACTTACTGCCATTAGCAAAAATTGATATCGATGCGAAAAGCCGTGCGTGGGAACATGCTCGTCAAATGGTAGTTAACATTCGTAAAGACCAAGTAGGTAAAGGCGGCGTTGACGCATTACTTAACGAATTTGCCTTATCGACAGAAGAAGGCGTGGTATTGATGTGTTTGGCAGAAGCGTTATTGCGTGTGCCAGATAAAGTAACAGCAGATAACCTAATTCGTGACAAGTTAGCGAATGGCGATTGGAGCGCACACATCGGCAACAGCGACTCAATTTTCGTTAATGCGTCTTCATGGGGCTTACTCATGACAGGCAAGTTAGTGAACTACACTGACAGCGATAAGAAACAACAATTTAACGTGTTAAAACGTACTGTTGGTCGTCTTGGTGAGCCAGTGATCCGTAAAGCCGTGCGTTACGCCATGAAAATCATGGGTACACAGTTTGTTATGGGTCGTAACATCGGTGAAGCCGTTGAACGTGCTGTTGAGCAAGAAGCAAAAGGCTACACCTATTCTTACGATATGCTAGGCGAGGGTGCTCGCACCATGCCTGATGCTAATCGTTATTTTGATGCTTACGTTGGCGCTATTCACGCCATTGGTAAAGCAGCTAACGGCCGTGGTCCACAACTTAGCCCTGGTATTTCAATTAAATTGTCTGCTATTCACCCTCGCTATGAGTTTTCACATCGCCAGCGTGTGATGGAAGAACTCATTCCACGCTTAAAAGAGCTAGCGCTCCTTGCTAAGAGCTACAACATTGGCTTTACCGTTGATGCAGAAGAAGCCGATCGTTTAGATATCTCAATGGACATCATTGAAGCAGTATTCCTAGATAAAGACTTAGATGGCTGGGACGGTTTTGGTATTGCGGTTCAAGCTTACCAAAAACGCGCAATCTTCGTTATCGATTGGGTGCGTGAAATGACCCAAAGCGCAGGCCGTCAAATGATGGTACGTCTTGTAAAAGGCGCTTACTGGGACAGCGAAGTTAAAATTTCTCAAGTGGAATGTTTAGAAGACTTCCCAGTATTTTCACGTAAGCCATCAACCGATGTTTCTTACCAAGCTTGTGCTAAGAAACTTCTTAGCTATCGCGACTCTATCTACCCACAGTTTGCAACGCATAACGCTTACACCGTAGCCACTATTTTAGAAATGACTGACGGTGACAAAACAGGATTTGAATTCCAACGCCTACACGGCATGGGCGAATCATTGTATGACCAAGTTGTTCAAGGTGAAAAAGTAGCGTGTCGTGTTTACGCACCTGTTGGCGCACATGAAGATTTACTTGCTTACCTAGTTCGTCGTTTATTAGAAAACGGCGCTAACAGCTCATTTGTAAATAACATCGTTGATGAAGACATTCCAGTTGAATCACTACTTGCCGATCCTG
>MPDF01000017.1 GCA_001874365.1 Gammaproteobacteria bacterium MedPE
GAACTCTCGAGATAAACCAAATAGGTGATGTCCTAAATGCCAATCTGAGGTGTGAATAATTCGCATATTGCTCTCTTTTATTTAGCGATTAATTGCTATCTTAATGACTATCTACTATTTTTTAAATTAATCATTCTTTTTTCTTAATTTTACATGAAAAGACGTTTGCACATTGCAGACATTTTCGTATATGTTCAGTACTAGAACAGTTCAACGTCTGAATTTATCAACGTTTAGAATTCACAATAACTACTACGATGCTAATAATTAAATGCAAATGTAGATAACTAAGGTGTGTTAATGGCCGTCGTCAGTATATCAAAACAGCTATTAAACAAAGTTTTGTTAGCCTATGTCTTGCTTACTATGACAGTAATGGCAGTTCAAGTGCTGTTTAGCTACATGTCGGTAAAAAAAGAAATTAGCGCTGAGCTAGCCCAACTAAAACACACTATTGATGATAGCCTCAGCCAAGCCATTTGGGAGTTAAATGATCCGCAAATTGACGCGATTGGCAAAGGTTTGTCTGATATGAAACTCGTTCAAGCAGTCATTGTGATTGATGAGTATGATGGTGTTCGTTATCGTAATGGCCTGACAGCAGACTTTGAGATCAAAAATAATACTTTTAAGCCAAATGAAGCTGTCGAATTCGATGATTATTTTGGTTTTCATGGTAATTTAACCTATACGCTGACGAATGGACAATCCAAGAATAATGGCCATCATGTCGGCACAATAACCATTCTCTCAAACGATTCTAATATTTACTCTGCCGTTATAGTACAAACCATGTTTCCCATGATCGGAGCATTGTTTAGCATATTTTTAATTAGCTATGTGATAAAACGCCTCTTTCACAACTTGCTTACAACGCCGCTTGAAATGCTTAGTTATGGTATCAGCCAAATAAATCTGTCTAATCTAAGTCAGTCAAAACTTGATCCGCCCAGTGGCCAAAATGATGAGCTTAGTGTACTCACAGACTCCTTTAATTTGCTTATCAACAAGCTCATTGAATACAAAGCTAATTTGGAGTTAGCGCAAAATGAATTACTTGATGCGAATAAGCGTTTAGACAAACAAAACATCGATCTAGAACAGGAAGTAACCAAGAAGACATCAACATTAAGCCAAGCTAACCAAGAACTTGCTCTTCAAAAAGAAGAGTTGGTTGAAAGTGAACGTGAATTACGATACTCACTTGCGCAATTAACCCAAACTCAAAATCAACTTGTTCAATCAGAGAAAATGGCTTCATTAGGAAGTTTGGTTGCTGGTATCTCTCACGAGATAAACACGCCTGTTGGTATTGGCGTGACGGCAGTGACTTACCTCTCTGAGTGCGTGGATAAATTATCTCAAGAAGTCAGTGCCAAAACGCTTACTCAAACTAAAATGAAAACATTTATAAGCGACGCTAATCATAGCTGTGAACTACTGACGTCTAACCTGAATAAAGCCTCGCAATTGATTCAGAGTTTTAAAGATATTGCCGTTGATCAAACCAGTGAAGCAATACGTGATGTAAATATTGTGTCCTATCTCAATGAAGTGATTACGTCATTGCAGCCTAAACTTAAGCGAACTGAGCATCGCATTGAAGTCCACGGAGATGAAGATATCGTACTACTTTGCCGTGCAGGTGCATTATCACAAATATTCACCAATCTCATTTTAAATTCTATTGTGCATGCCTTCGATGGCATCGACAAAGGCGTCATGACATTCAGTTTTAAAACAGACCAAGACAATGTCTATATTAATTATAAGGATAATGGCAATGGTCTCAGTGAAGAGAATCTCGCCATGTTATTCGAACCATTCTTTACCACTAAACGCGGCCAAGGAGGCAGTGGCTTAGGCACTCACATTTTATATAATATTGTGACGCAATCCTTTAATGGCGAAATTACGGCCCAAAGTGGTGTTGGTGAAGGGCTAGAATACGCTATTAACTTCCCAATCAAGCAAGAAATCTAACTCTTTTGTGTTGCGTGGCAGCGCTGTTTTACATACACTCGCTGCCATTATCTCATTAAGAAAGTGACTTGTTATGTGGTTTAAGAACCTAATTGTTTATCGTTTATCTAACCCAATTGATTTATCCGCTGATGAATTAGAAACTCGCCTCGAAGAGTTTGCTTATCGCCCTTGTACTAGCCAAGAGAAGAGTAAATACGGTTGGTCAAAACCAATGGGAAAACACGGCGAATCGTTATTACACGTCACTGATGGCAATATTCTACTGTGCGCTAAGAAGGAAGATAAAATGCTTCCTGCTTCTGTCGTCAAAGAGGCATTAGACGAGAAAATTGAGCAAATAGAAGCCGATACTGCCCGACCTGTTAAGAAAAAAGAAAAAGATGCATTAAAAGAAGAAATTGAGCACCAATTGTTACCTCGTGCCTTTTCTCGCTTAGGCACAACTCGCGCTTATATTTCACCTAAAATGGGGCTAATTATTGTTGATGCATCCAGTCACAATAAAGCAGAAGACCTATTAGCATTATTACGAAAATCAATTGGTTCTTTGGCTGTACTTCCTGTTCAGAGTAAAGCAGCGGTTGAACAAACCATGACTGATTGGTTACAGAATGAAACTCCGACGCATCCATTCGAACTACTCGAAGAAGCAGAATTAAAGAGCCCGTTAGAAGGTGGCCCGATCATTCGTTGTAAAAATCAAGATTTAATTTGTAATGAACTCAAAGCACACATTGAAAATGGCATGTTTGCGGTAAAAGTTGCAATGCAATATGCAGAATCTTTAACCTTTGTTCTCAATGAAGATTTAACCGTTAAGCGCGTTAAGTTTACAGACGTGGTAATGGAACAAAAGGACGATCAAGATAAAGACGACAAAGCAGCTTGTTTTGATGCAGACTTTGCAATTATGACAGGTGAATTTGAGCAATTTATTCCTGCCCTACTTGATGTATTAGGCGGTGAAGAGCAAACCATTAGCGAATAAGCGTTATTTTCACATCGCCGCTCTTTGCCATTGCCTACAGGGATGTAGGTACTAAGAAAATGTCTGGAACGATTTTCTGCCATGGCAACACGGCATTGCCTGCATGGATGCAGGTACTTCGACTTTGCAGGAGCATAAAGTCAGACCGTTCATCCCTGAACATCGCCGCTCTTTGCCATCCATGGCAACACGGCATACCGTTCATCCCTGAACATAAATTAGTTCCTATTTCTTTTTAGGAACTTCTAACTCAACGCCACGCCAAGCCTTGTAAAATGCTTTTTGTTTATGAGTTGGGTTCTTAACAACGCGGATCATTGGCTTTTTATCTTTCTTAGCCGTAAGAGTCAGCGTTTTCTCTTCTAAGCGATCACGTCTAAACAGAGTCACAGTAACTTCATCACCGACGTTGTATTGAGCCAAACGCGTTTTTAAGCTTCCTTGAGTTACCTTCAAACCGTTAATTGCTACGATCTGATCACCCGTCGTCAAGCCAGCTTTCCAAGCTGCAGAATCGGCAAATACACGAGATAACGTTAATAAACCGTTTTTATCATAGCTTGCAAAACCAGTTGTCGAAATTTCTTTGGTTTTCTTAGGGTAAACAAACTCTAAACCTGCTTTTGCTAGCAAGGCATCAAAATCAATCTTAATTGGTGATTCAACATTTTCTTGCCACCAGCTGTCATAACTCTTGCCCGTTAAGTCTTGAGCAATTGTCTTCATGTCTCGAGAATTAAATGGCTTAGGTAAACGATGACGTTTAAAGAGTTCACCGTGAAGTTCACTGTAACCAGCTTTTAAATTAGAGTCTGACAACAATTGGAAATCCATTGCTAACGACGCCATATACCCTTCAGAGTAGATATTCACGCTATTGTTGTATGCGAAATCACCCGGCAGTGCAATCCAGCTCTCATGGCTTGACTCTGCAACAGATTGAACTTTACGGCCTGGTTTTTTCAAATGACCGTCGATACGACGAGATAACGCGTTAAAAAACTCTTTTTGCGACATCAGATCTGATTGTTGCAATAAATGCTCTTGGAAGTAACTCGTTGAACCTTCTGAAACCCATAACAAGTCTGTGTAATTTTCTCGTTGATAATTGTACTCAGCGACGCCTTGTGGACGATATGCTTTAACATTCCACGTATGCACAAATTCATGAGCGGCGGTATTTAAAAAGCTTAAATATTGCTTACGCGGTGCAAAAGTGAAACGTTTACGCTGAATAACCGTTGAGTTTAAATGCTCAGTAGCACCGCGAGCATCTGTTGTCGCATGTACCATAAAGACGTAGTTATCGAATGGGTAGCCTTGCCAAATGTTTTGACTAGATTTAACCATTTTTTGTAAATCTTTAGCCATCGCAGGTGCGTCGTAATTGCCTTCGCCCCAAATCACTAATTGGTAGTCCTTGCCATCTTCTTTAAAATCAAATACTTCACTGATGCCTGTTTCAATCGGTGAATCAACTAAGATATCGTAGTTATCAGCAACAAATTGATGGTCTCCAGCACGTGTCATACCCGCGTAAGTTTTCCATGATTTTGGGACATCTAGCGTCACTCTAATGTCTTCCTGACGGCGTGCAGGATCATACATAAAGATCCCCGTTGCATCTAAATATGCGTGGCTATCATCGATATGACGAGTACGAGTACCTAAATCATTGGCATACACAGTATAACTTACAGTAATTTCATCTTTACTCGGATTATTAATCACCCAAGTCGCCTTGTCTGTATGGTCAAATGATAGCTCGTTACCTTGAGCATCAGTCGCTTTAAAATGGCGTACACCGTTGGCTAAATCTAAAATTTTATACTTACCAGTGCGCCATGCAGGCATCATGACACTTGGTGAATTACTGCCAGCTGGCAGGGTCATAGTTACTTTGCCAACATGATGCTCTGGCTTAGTTAAATCGATATTGTAATCAACAGTAGCATTTGCACTAAAGCACGCTAACATCAAACTACTCAAGGCTAATTTTTTAATCATTTTATTATCTTTGTTGTGATAGGAATAAAGCAGCGAAGAGTATAATATATCCGGCTGCTACTTTGAAATGGCTAGTTGGCGCCATTAAAGTAACAAGGTATTATTCCACGTCATGCGCAATATAATTTTAAATAAAGTGAAGTAACTAAATGAGTTTGAAATCATTACAGTTTTTATCCAAAAGCATCCTATCCATTCTATTGTTAAGTTATTCATTTTCCGCCGCTGCGACAGATGCCGTTACCAACAGATTACTCTTTGCTGAGCAATTACCTGACGTTAAAAAATATCGTTCAATGAGCAAAACGCAAAAAAAGCAGTGGATTAATCAACATCAACAAAATTTAGATAATGCGAGTGTTGATAATTTATTAGTCGCTTCTGGTTATTTCTATCATACGTCTCAATATAAACTCGCCAAGCAAAACATCGACTTGTTAATTAAAAAACTGCCTAACGATACCCAGCCCATTATTGTTGCCAATGCGTGGTTTTTACATAGTATGAATACTGCCATTGGATTAGATCAGTTTGATGACGCTGTTGACCTATTCGAGCACACAATTAAATTAATAAACCAATCTGATAGCTCAAACAAACAACAGGACTTTCTAAAATTATCCGTTGTCGCCAACTATCGCTTAGGCTCTCTCCTACTGTTTTTAAAACAGCCTGATGATGCAAAAAAATACCTCGAGCAAGCAACTGCACAAGCCAAAAAGAGTGACGACAGGAGCTACTTAGTCACGCCAACATTAGAACTCGCAAAATACTATATTGCTAAAAGTGATATCGTAAATGCAGAACAACAACTCATTGAATCTTATGATATTGCGTTAGCAACTGAAAGCTCTCGTCGCCCTGATATTCTTCATCAGTTATCCCGCTACTATCGAAAAAACAAACGTTATGAGTTAGCTATTGATTACGCCACTCGTTCATTGCGATATCGCGAAGCACAAACCGACAAGTTAACTCACCTACCTTCTGCCTATAATAATCTCGCTATTGCTTATGAAGAATCTGGCGATTTAAATTCTGCATTAATGCATTACCTCAACGCCATAAAAATCTTAGAAGGGAAAACAGGCTATCATTATCTCGCATTAGCCACTCACAATTCTGGCCTTATTTATCAGAAGCAAGGAAAAGTAGACTTAGCATTAAAATATTTACTCGACGCGAATAAGCACTTTAAGGCGATGGGGCATGGGTATTTCTTAATGTCCAATCACCTGCGATTGGCAGAGGTTTATTTTTCTCAGCAATCATACGAGTCTACAATCAAGTATGGTGAACTCGCGCTGGCGGCGGCCACTAAACATAAACAAGCCGATGCTGAATATCAGACGCTTGAGTATCTCGCAAATTCGTATTTGGCACTTGAACATCACGAGAAAGCTGCCCAATATTTTTCACGCTACGCAACGATACAGACGCAAAAAAATGAAGAACTGACTGAAAAGCTTGAAGAAAAAAGTACCTCATTTGTGTCAGATAACACCGATTTAAAAGCGAACCTTTACGACACGAAAAGTTTACTCAATGCACAACAATTAGTTACAGCACAACAAACTCGCCGCATTAGCACCATGACACAATGGTTATATGCTTTAAGCGCATTATTGGTTATTGGTTTTGTTATTTATCTTCGCACTAAACGCCAGAGTGTTACTTGGAAAAATCAAAATAACATCGATAAAGCAACCCAAGTCGTTTATCTACATAACGAACGCTTATTATTAAAAACGGTCAATAAGCACTTTATTGAACATACCAATGTTTTCGCCCTTAAATTACCGATTTTGACTCATTTACTAGATGTCATGGATGTTGACAGGGCACAAGCTTTTAGAGTTCACCTTATTCGGGAGTTGAGCAAATTTGTCGAGCAACCGATGTATAAGCTCAGCGAAGATACGTTTGTGTTTGCAAAGACTCCCCCAGAGGCTCAGCAAGTTAGTCAACGATTTGCTCTACTCATCAAACACTATCAATCGTTAATTCCTGGCGAACTATCAGAACTCGCAAGCCAAAACACCATCATGTTAGGGTGTGTCCAACAGAAAGCGACAGACAAACCGGTCAATTTAATCCAAGCTAAAAATACAATAAATCTTGCATTGACTGCCTTAAGTGCCGTTAAGCAACATCAATCATCGGAAGCTATTAACAATTGGTTAGTACTCACAGAGAAGAACAACAGCTCTACTGCAATGTTTACCTGCCCGACACGAAAGGAGTGGTTACAACTTGTAAATAATCACATGTTGACTGTTGAGACAGGAATAGATCAAGATATTAACTGGCAAAGTGTTCCATACTACGACCTGTAACCTAACGCGCCAAATATGGAAAAAATAATGCTCGAAAATTTATTAACGCAGCTGAAAACTTTAATGAAGCAATCACCTCAATTTGACGAGGAGATTTTGCGATTGTTGTTTGACAATGACACGACAACGAGTGGAGATATTAATCACAATAACTTTAAAGTAAATCTCGCGCAGTTTATTAAACAAAAGAAAATAGAGCTTTCGCAGCATACCAATACGCTAACTCAACTTGCTATAGGCACTAATCCTGCCGAAGAAATACCATCATCGCCAATTGACTCGTTACAAATTGTGATGAGTCATTTAGAACAGTTTGTCCAATTGTATTCTCGAACTTCGGCGCAACTTGCCAACGACTTAACTGACGTAAAGAGCGAGCAAGCGTCGCTTATTTCAACACATAAAGAAAACTTAACTCATCTTTATGAAACTATCGACATTCATTATCAACTACACTCTGCGCTTAATGACTTAGTAAACTCATTAGAAAAAATTGACACCACAGAGCAACTACTTGGTAATGTTGAAGAAGTTATTGCTCTGCTCCTCAAAAGCATGCTTAGCGAAAAAGACCATTCGAAGCTTTTCGTCAAAGACATTCATCGCGAAATTGATGATTTAAAAGCCATCAATCAACAATCAGATGATATTGGCCGCGCTGGGCAACAGCAACATCAACATTGGGATAGAAGTACTCAACATAACCTTGGCAACTTAGATAAATTATCTCGTCGAATAAAACTATCTGAGTCAGACTCCAAAGCCGTCTCAAATGAAATTACTTTAATGAAAGATGCCTTGTCAGAGAAAACAGACATTGATAAGAAACTATTTGCGTTACAGCAAAAACAAATCGATAAATTAAACAAAAAGTTAGAACAGACCGAGCAAGAAGCCTCGACATACCATTCTCAGCTTATAGAACAGCGCCTTATTAACATGCAGGACTCGCTGACCAAGTTACCTAACCGCAAAGCGTTAGAGCAAAAGTTTGAAGCCCATTTTGTGTCGGCGAAACAATCAGGACAATCATTGTGGGTAGCGGTTGCAGACATTGACAACTTTAAGTCGATCAACGATAACTACGGCCATAGTGCTGGCGATAAAACATTGCAAGTTATTGCAGGAGCACTTAGCAACTCGATTCGAGATAGTGAGTTCATTGCCCGCTATGGCGGTGAAGAGTTTGTATTGCTTATTCCTGACTTGCCACAGAACGCTATTAATACCGTTCTTAATCGACTGCGTGAACGTATTAAGTCAATTCCATTTAAGTTTAAAGATAAAAAAGTACAAATTACCTTGTCAATTGGTGTCACTAAGGTGAAAGTAAGTGATTCAGATCGCCAAGTAAGTTTTGACCGCGCAGACAAAGCCCTTTATCAAGCAAAACGCCAAGGACGCGACCGCGTTATTATTTACTAAGGAATTAGATCCACTGTAAAGTCAAAGTGATAAGTGCTAAGTTGGAGATAAGCCAATCAACAATGTACCGGATAATAGTTATTGATTTTTGATTGGCAATAGATTTACAAGGAGTGTCTATGATCGTAAAAATCAGCCCAAGAGGCAGCTTAGAGCAACTTTCTCAAATTGAAGCGTCACGGCTACAAAACAACGTTAATTCAACTCACTACCAACTGTTTAGACGTTGTGCGCTAGCCGTATTATGTTCTGGTATTGAAACCGACGATGCCGATGCGTTAATGGAAAAGCATAAAGACTTTGACATTGAAGTAGTGATCCGTGAACGTGGCGCCCAATTAGCACTTATAAACCCGCCCCAAGATGCGTTTGTCGATGGCAACATCATTGTTGGTATTCAAGAGCACCTATTTTCAACATTACGGGATATCGTGTACTTAAGTGATCATTACCTTGATCAAATCGCAAGTACCGATGACGAAGGACATTTCATTACCAACCGAGTATTTAGAGGGTTACGTAATGCAAAGCTAATTACCGATCCTATCGATCCAAATATTGTCGTATGTTGGGGCGGCCATTCGATCAATGCCGTTGAGTATCAATATACACGCGATGTCGGTTACGAACTCGGTCTGCGTGAACTTAATATATGTACAGGGTGCGGCCCAGGCGCGATGGAAGGCCCGATGAAAGGCGCCACCATAGGTCATGCAAAACAGCGCGTTGAGAAAAGACGTTATATTGGCCTAACAGAGCCATCGATTATTGCGGCAGAGCCGCCAAATCAAATCGTCAATGAATTAGTTATTTTACCTGACATTGAAAAGCGCCTCGAAGCCTTTGTTCGCGTTGGTCACGGTATTGTTATCTTCCCGGGTGGCGCAGGAACTGCTGAAGAACTGTTATACCTACTCGGTATCTTGCTTGATGAGAAAAATAAAGATTATCCATTTCCATTAATTCTCACCGGACCTAAAGATAGTAAAGCTTATTTTGAACAAATAGATAAATTCATTAGTGCCACCTTAGGACCAAAGGCGCAAAATCTGTATACCATTGTTGTCGACGATTCAGTAAAGGTTGGAAAGCTCATGAAACAAGGGATGGCTGATGTTCGTGCTTATAGAAAAGAGCGTGAGGATTCCTATCGTTTTAATTGGAGTTTACATATTCCTGTCGCCTTTCAACAACCATTTGAGCCGACACACGACAATATGAGTCAGCTGAGTTTACACCCAACTGATGACATACAATTACTTGCCGCTAACCTTCGTTGTGCATTTTCTGGTATTGTTGCAGGTAATGTGAAACAAGAAAGCATTTTAGCCATCAAGGAACATGGCCTGTATCAATTATCAGGTGATGTCGAACTCATGGAAAAAATGGATATTCTATTACAAAGTTTTGTAACACAATGTCGGATGAAACTACCGGGAAGCGCCTACGAGCCTTGCTATCAAATAATTAAAAATGAGTAATAAAACACCTATTCATGTCGTCATTATCGACGCCCTTAATCTAATAAGACGAATCGATGGAGCATTGCGCGGTTTCTCAAAAACCGCGCAACTTGACGACCAACAGCTTATCGACTTGACCAATCAAGCACTTCGCAAACTTATCAAAGGACACCGTCCTAGCCACATCATTGCTGTATTCGACGGCGATGGTGACAATTGGCGTAAAAGTTTTTATCCCGATTACAAAGCAAATCGCAAGCCAATGGCTGAAGATTTAAGTGCTCTGCTACCAACTGTTCGCCGACATTGGCAAGATATTGGCGTCCAGTCAATCGTACCAGCTCATGACGAAGCTGACGACATTATCGCTACCTTAGCGCACAAAATTAGCCAGCATAATAATCAGTGTACAATCATCTCTACTGATAGTGGTTTTTGGCAATTGATTCCCCAAGGAATCAATATATGGGATCACTTTTCAGGTCAATGGGTACATCACGAACAAGTCTATCAAAAGTTCAACGTACGCCCCCAACAACTACTGGACTATTGGGCAATCGTTGGTCAAAGTGGTAACAAAATCCCTGGTGTTAGCGGCATGGGTCCCAAAGCTGCGTTATCCATTTTGGCAGAATTTGGCGATCTAAAAACCGCCTTTTCTTGCAGCGATCCCGATAATAAACTGCTCAATAAATTACTCGCTGCAAAACAGCAGGCGCAGACAAGCTATCGACTTGTTTTACTTAAACAAGATATTGCATTAGGTATCAACTTACGTAATTATGCCTACATCGATCCTACAACGGAAAAACACTCATCATGAATGCGCCAAAAGAGCCGGTTTTATTAACGGCTACGTGCCTCGAACAACAAACGCAGCTTAATACGACGTTCGAGCAATTGACGCAAGAATTAACCTTGGGTGCGGTGAAACGCTTAAAAGCGCAAATTCTAGTGCTAAGTGATTGGTTGTTTAGCCTCAGTGAAGCAAATAGCGACCTCGTATTAGGGCAAGCGCTTTACTATCCAAAACACTTTCTACCTCATACTAATCATGCTTTTTGCCAAGGCATCATTGCAGCTAAGTATTGCCATCGCCAGCATTATCATGGTCAGCACGCCAAATTATTTATCAGTAGCGCATTAACAATGAATATAAGCCTGTTGCTAACAGGTATATCAACGGCCCTTTTTGAGCAAAAAAAGTTATCACCACAACAAATCAAGCAATACCAGCAATACCCAACAAGCAGTGGCCAATTCTTAAACAAATATCACGTCATTGAAAAGGCAGCATTGAGTGACATCCTTAACCATCGAGAATTACTTGATGGTAGCGGGTTTCCAACCAAAGTCATGCATAATCAACTCACTGACAATATGCGGATGTTAGCCATTATTGCGAAATTTATCGATTTAACATCACCACGTATGAATCGTGCCGGTTATCGCACTAAACAGGCATTGTCTTACTTGTCACAACACCGCCAGCATTATGATATAAATTTACTTAACCTACTCATCAGTTTGATCGATAAACCATTACCGGGACTCATTTATAAGCTCAATAAAACTCAGCATGCGCTTATTACTCAGGTATCTCATTATACGAAAGAATTACATTGCCACGCCTTTAACATCGAACAGGGTCATTTGCAGTTTGAGTCGACAACGCAATTACATCCCATTGATTCGCTAAAGAATCATTCAGCACCACCAAGTGCTATTTCAGAACGCATTATAAATCAATGCTTACAAGAATTTATCGACCAGCCATTAGAAGATATTAGCGACCAAACTCAGCGTTTAAAGCCCAGCAATGATTTAACCTTATTATTTAACGAACTCAGCGCGCATATTCCTGAGCAAGAAATCATTAGCGATTTAATCGCGCGTCAACCTGTACTTGGTGACCAACTCATAAAATACTTACAGCAGCAATACCCAAACAGTCAGTTCAACAGCAGTTTTCACGCGTTACAAATGGCCGGATATTCACAAGCTAAGCCATTATTAAGTCGTTTAGCGCTAGAATCACAATTGAGTCAATTCACCTTTATTAATGGCAAGGCACTGCGCCAAAAAATAAACTTTGCTGTATCAACGAGTCAATGGATAGGCCAACAATGCCAGCATGTTCTGCCTCATCAACTGGCCATTTTTATTTTACTCAACCTAGCACCTCTTTACTTAGAGCGAGCTATTATTAATAGCACTCGCAAACGAACATTAGATGTTACTCAGTGTCACGCTCATCATGCTTATAGCCTCGCGGGTCACAATAACAGTGCGAAACAACAGAAAGTTAGTATGGCACTTGCAAAGATTTGGGCCCCACAAGCGGCGATTATTAATGCGCTATCTAACAATACGACGTCGCAAAAGCAAAATACTGGCGCAGAGCAAGAGCTCATTGCCGGCTTTGAGCTAGCAATGTACCTTACTCATCATGTTTACCATCATTTATCACTTGATAAATTATTAGCCGATAATAGATTTGTCACCAACCTTCGTTATTTAAAAATAAAGACTGATGTTTTTCAAAAAATAATCAGCTTATCTCTTGCTAGCCAACCGATGTGTGAGCTGTAACAGACTTATACTAATTGGTGACAACTTTTCGAAATTATTCGAACATATGTTTGTTATAATATGTCGATTTTTTTAACCGTTCGCTGCATTTAAAGCTAATTTAGCCACCAATTTCGACACGTCGAAAATGCAGCCCAACGTTATAAGCGAAGAGAACAATGACACAAACAACGATTACAGTAATTCCAGGCGACGGCATCGGCCCAAGCATTATCGATTCAGCACTTCAGATTTTAGATAAAGTTGGTTGTAACTTTAACTACGAATTCGCTAAAGCGGGTTTAGCGGCTTTAGAAGAGACCGATGAGCTTCTTCCGCAAGCAACATTAGACATGATAGCTAAAAACAAAGTTACCTTAAAAGGTCCTTTAACAACGCCAATCGGCGCCGGTTTTACATCAATTAACGTTAGCTTACGTAAGCAATTTGGCCTATATGCTAACTTGCGTCCAGTGCTGTCTTTTAAAGGTACTCAGGCACGCTATGAAAACATCGACATCATTACTGTTCGAGAAAACACGCAAGGCATGTATTCTGGTATTGGCCAAGTCGTTAGCGAAGATGGTTTATCTGCAGAAGCAATGAGTGTAATTACTCGTGAAGGCGCAGAAAAAATTGTTACTTTCGCTTATGAGCTAGCACGTAAAGAAGGTCGTAAGAAAGTCACTGCAGTTCATAAAGCAAACATCTTAAAATCAACTTCAGGTTTGTTCCTAGACGTTGCCCGTGAAGTTGGCGAACGCTACCCAGAAATCGAATCGAGTGAAATGATCGTAGATAATACGTGTATGCAACTTGTTATGAATCCTGAACAGTTTGACGTTATTGTAACGACAAACTTATTCGGTGATATTTTATCTGACTTATGTGCTGGTTTAGTCGGTGGTCTTGGTATGGCACCAGGTGCCAATATTGGTGAAGATGCAGCAATTTTTGAAGCGGTTCACGGCAGTGCACCGGATATCGCAGGCAAAAACCTAGCAAACCCTACATCGGTCATTCTAGCGTCTATTCAAATGCTTGAATATTTAAACATGAGTGACAAAGCTGAAAAGATTCGTGAAGCGCTAAAAGAGGTTATCGCAACAGGTGATCGCACAACTCGCGATCTAGGCGGCGAACACGGCACCACTGATTTCACACAAGCGATGTTAGATCGTCTATAAGACAAAAACGAAAGATGAAGCAGCTAATTAGCCGCTTCATCTTTAATATAAACTATGGCTATCTCAATCATCACATTTCTTTACACTTGTGTTATACCAATTGCATTAAATATTTGCCCACTTGTGCTTGCTAAAATATAGAGAAATAAAGGAGACGATGTTTTGATATTAAAAGGAATTATTGGCGCGTTACTACTCTGCTTATCGCTTTATTGCATTAATTTCAGCAACGCAACCGTATTTGGTTGAATAATATTTATTATTGCTACCTTATGGCTTATTTTAGCCATGTCGACAGCAAATATTGTCGAACTTTATGATTCACTTAATGAAGCCGACATGTTCACAGAAAAGCATGCCGACAACGATGACTAAACTATTTATTGATTCGCTCAATAGATACCGTAACTTCTTCACGATCGTGATATAAATGCTTACATTGTAAATTGTAAGTCATGCCCGCTTTTTGTAACTTACTTTCAATCAATTCCAAACACTTATACACTTCAACGAAACGTTTTTTCATCGGCAATTTTAAGTTAAAAATCGTCGCACGGCACCAATCTTTGATAAGCCAATCAGACATTAAATCTGCCACCATAATTGGCTTTTCAACCATGTCGCAAATCATCCAATCTACCGTCTTTTCAGGCTTAAATTTAAACCCGTCTTCCATGAAATGAGTAACCTGTCCCGTATCCATTAATGACTGAGCCATTGGCCCATTATCAATAGCACTGACAAATAAACCTCGGCGGACGAGTTGATAGGTCCAACCGCCTGGGCAAGCCCCTAAATCAACGCCGGTCATGCCTGAATGCATACGCTGTTCGATAGTATCTTTAGGTAAGAATAAAAGAATGGCTTCTTCTAGCTTTAACGTGGAGCGACTGGGTGCATCACTTGGGAATTTAAGGCGCGAAATCCCCATGAAGTTTGGTGAACTATTTTCAGGATAAGAATAACCAAGATACCCATTACCAGAATCTAGCATCATCAAATGCAAAACAGGCTTTTTACTGTGCTCTTTCTTCGTTAAGGTGCCATTTTTTCGCAATGCGCCGCGCAGCGGTACGGTAAATTTACGACAAAAGCCAAGTAATTCCTTCGCTTCATTAGTGTCTGGTGTTTCAACACGGATATCGCCACATAATGGCATGTTGTCACTATATTGTAGAATCGCCGATACGCGATCATCGCTTGGTAAATCAGAAAGTTTAGCGACAACAACAATCATTTGACGAGCAAACACCAATGTCATAAATGCAATATGTTTAGCTAACTTATCAGCTTGCGCTAAATCAGGAGTAATGTAATTTACATAGCCAGAGTTATCTTTAACCACACAGTAACCGTAGACTTCTTGCGCACTCGCTAACTGATCTATCTCACCAGCACATTCCTTCTCGAATCCGCGACGACAGTACAGCAATAACCCATTATTCATTTAAACGCTCCGTAGATTGTTTTTCGCCCCAAGCAATGCCTATCAGCGATAACCATCCCAACATAAAACAAACACCGCCAACGGGTGTTAAAAAGCCGGCAATTTTAACGCCTGTCAAACTAAATAGATACAAGGTAAAGCTAAAAAGCACGATGCCAACGGTAAAAAAACCAGCACTCATCAATAGCCATCGACTACGAAAAAAAAGACTTATTGATGCCAATACTAATAGTGCCAAAAGATGAATAGCATGCTGATTGCTAGCACTCTCAAAAATCGTTAACAATTGTGGATAATCAATAAAACGACGGGCGTGACTTGCATAGGCACTGAAACCAACAAACATTGCGCCATTAAGTCCTATAAACAGCCATAGAATGCGATAAACAATGTTCATTATAGTCTCCCCGGCAAACGGCTATTATCTTGCTCTTGGGCAAATAAATTAAGCATCCACTCGCGAAATGCTTTAATTTTTCCAAGCTCACTTCGATTATCTTCACACACAATATAATAAGCCTCTTTGCTCGGTAGCACTTGGTCAAAAGGGCATACCAAACGACCTGCTTCAATATCTGGACGAGAAAACACACTGTAGCCAAGCGCAACACCCTGCCCATAAATCGCCGCCTGTAACACTAGCGATGACAGACTAAAGATGGGTCCTTGATTAACATTCACTTCACTAGCACCGGCATTACGACACCATTGCTTCCAATCTTTACGCGAGTGATCATGAAGCAACGTATGGTTATCCAAATCAGATGGCTTATTTAGTGGTTTGTCACCATTTAGTAATGAAGGTGCACACACAGGTATCAAATATTCATCACGTAATTTGTCAGCGCGAATACCAGACCAATTACCACGCCCATAATAAATAGCGATATCAACATCATCATCTAAAAAGTCTTCATCAAGATCGATTGCTTTGATCCGCACATCAATCTCTGGATGCTGCTCACTGAACTGCGCCAACCTAGGAACTAGCCACTGAATTGCAAAACTTGGCTGAGACGCAACGGTGAGTGAACCACTTGCTGTTTTTGACAATAGTTTTTCTGTGGCATCAGAGAGTGCAGTGAAGGTATCTTTAATATCAAGAAAATATGACTGTCCTTCTTCTGTTAATAACAAGGCTCTATTTTTTCGGCGAAATAGTTTAATCGACAAATGTTCTTCCAGCGCCTTAATCTGATGAGAAACAGCGGCCTGCGTCACAAAAAGTTCTTCGGCGGCTTTAGTGAAACTGAGATGCCTAGCGGCAGTTTCAAAAGCTTTTAACGAATTTAATGGGGGTAATCTTCTAGACACCGCGCCCTCTCTAGTTATTAGTTTTTCTAATGTGAAATATTATATTTTATCGTTTGTTGACGCAACGTTGATTGGCTATATTATCACCAACAAAACGAAACAATACTTTTATTTATACCAAAAGGAACCATCATGAACGCCCTAACTAAATTCGCCCTTGTATTCGCCACTATCGCATTGCCTTTAACAGCAAATGCAACACTAAAAAGTGAGCTACAAGATTCTGCAACGGTTGTAAAAAGCGAGGTTGCAAAAATGGTGGATAACGAAATGAAGTTAAGTGCGTCTCAATTGGTAAAGAGCATTAAAGTACAGTCATCTGTCACTGTACCTGACTACCGCTTATACGTTGGCAATGGCAACGTTCTTCGCAATACTGCGGGTCAGCGCATCATCATCAACAAGCCATAATTATCAGCTGAAAGCCTAAATTAATAACGCTCTCTCCTTTATTAATGTAGGTCAGCAATACAAAAAAGGCGCTATCGATTTTTGATAGCGCCTTTTTTACTGCTTAATAAAGTGCTACTAGCTACCTGTATCAATTTCAGGTAATGATTTAGTCACTTCATCAATCGCTTTCATCTGCGACAAAAACGCTTCTAAACGATCTAATGGCAGTGCACATGGACCATCACATTTTGCATTGTCAGGATCAGGATGCGACTCTAAGAACAAACCACCAATGCCTTGACTCATGCCAGCTAAACCAAGTTGCGTCACTTGAGCGCGACGACCACCAGCACTGTCACTGCGGCCACCAGGACGCTGTAGTGCATGTGTCACATCAAAAATGATTGGATAACCTGTTTGCTTCATAATGCCAAAACCTAGCATATCAACCACAAGGTTGTTATAACCAAATGATGTGCCACGCTCACAAAGCATTAGCTTGTCATTACCGGCTTCATTAAACTTAGTCAAAATATGACGCATTTCTTCAGGCGCTAAAAATTGTGCTTTTTTAATGTTAATAACAGCATCTGTTTTCGCCATTGCTGCCACTAAATCAGTCTGACGCGATAAGAACGCTGGTAACTGGATTACATCAACAATTTCAGCAACAGGCGCTGCTTGATACGGTTCATGAACATCGGTAATCAATGGCACGTTAAAGGTATTTTTGATTTCTTCAAAAATACGTAAGCCTTCTTCCATACCTGGACCGCGGAATGAATTGATTGACGAGCGATTAGCTTTATCAAAAGAGGCCTTAAACACATAAGGAATGCCCAGTTTTTGAGTCACTTCCACGTACTTTTCAGCGATACGCATCGCCATATCACGAGACTCTAATACGTTCATTCCACCAAATAGCGTGAATGGTTTGTCGTTGGCGACATCAACACTGCCAACGGTAATTGTTTTTTGTTCCATAATTTTTCCTTAACCTACTGCAATAACACGCAATACTTGCCCACAAAATAGTGCTGCGAACGTACCCAACAAATATCCACAAACCGCTAATAATACACCGACAGGAGCTAGAGCAGGATGGAAAGCGGAAGCAACTACAGGAGCTGATGCCGCCCCACCAACATTTGCCTGTGAACCAACAGCCATAAAAAACAATGGTGCTTTAATAACTTTAGCCACAAACAGCATCAATGATGCATGCACTAACATCCAAATACCACCTAATACAAATAAGGCAGGCTGGTCAAAAATAGCAGTAATATCCATATGTAAGCCGATAGAAGCGACTAAGATATAGAGATATACCGTTCCTACTTTTGACGCACCAACAGATTCTAAATTACGTGCTTTAGTAAATGACAACACCAAACCCAGCAACGATGCCATAACAATCATCCAGAAAAATTTACTGTGGAAACTGTAATCACCGCTGCTTGGCCAAAACTCAACAAACAATGGCGTTACTGAGTCTGAAAACACATGAGCGATTGCTGTAGCACCAAAGCCAACAGCGACTATCATCATTAAATTAGCTACTGTAGGATTTTTATCATTTTTCTCTTTGAACGATGCAACCTTCTCTCGTAACGCGTCAATTGCAGAGGTATCAGCCCCTGTTTTCTCATCAATTCGCTTTGCATTACCAGCTAAAATCAACAATACGGCCATCCAAATATTAGCGACAATAATATCTACCGCGACCATAGAAGAAAAAATTGAATTCCCAACATCAAACGATTCTTTCATTGCTGCCTGGTTGGCTCCTCCGCCGATCCAGCTTCCAGCAACAGTCGTCATTCCTCGCCAAACAGCTTCATAATCATTTTTTTCAACACCAATCCATTCAGGCATAAAAGCGCCCATGATCATTAACGCAATCGGACCACCGATAACAATACCTAATGTACCAGTAACAAACATCGTAGGCGCACGCCAGCCTAAGCTGAAAATGGCCTTTAAATCTAAATTAAGTAATAAGAGTACTAAACATGCTGGTAGAAGGTAACGCGAAGCGACATAATAAATCTGTGATGCGTTGCCATCAACAATCCCAGTACTGTTAAGCAATGATGGTAAAAAATAGCAAAACAGCAATGCAGGTATATAAGTAAATATTTTTTTGTAGTTCGGATGATTACTAAAATAAAACACCCCACCCAAGATGGCTGCTAGCAAACCTAGCACTACAGCATCATTAGTAATTAATGCAGTATTCATCAATTTAACCTCTTTTTATTATTGTTGAGCTGTTATCGACATTAATGTCTAACAACAGCTTGGTCTTTTAACTTATCGATATGCACTTTAAGCACATCACTGTTTGGATGCTCTGGACATTGCTCTATAAAATAAGAGAAGTCTTCCATTGCACCAGTAGCGTAATCAAGTTGCTGTAAAATAAACCCACGCTCCATAATAATATTTGGATCATCAGGTAATAACGTCAACAATAACTCGCTAAGTAATAGTGCAACATCATACTCTTCATCAAGCAAACATGCCTGTTTTAAGCTCACTAAAAAACGTTTCTTAATGTCTTTTAACGTCGCTATTTCTAAATGCTCGTCAGTTAAGCGTATATGATCACCTAAATGACCGCGCACTAAGCCTTCAAGTAAACGGTGTGACATTTCTTTGCCAGATAGAGGATCGATCTTAATGCCGCCGATACCATCAACTTGCAAGACAAACGGGCCTGGAAAATCAATAATCTTAGGACGTAACTCCAACAAATTAAGTAAGTGAAATACAAGAATCGACGACAATGCGTTATTGCCATTTCGGGTTTCAAGAAAGTAAAACAAGTTGTTACTCTCTACTGAAAAGTAATCATCTTCATTGATTGTGAATTGCCAATCTTTGTAAAAAAGTTCTTTAAATGCACGCCAGCGCCCTTCTGACGACAACTCATCGCGCGCAATATCCTGTACTTGGCGAATCAGTTCATCGAGCTGAAAGTAGGCACTTTCACTCACTGATTCACTATCACTAAGTTGTGAGGTAAATTGCAGTAATTCCAACAAATCGATTGTATGAATATCAGGTAGTTCGTTAGTTAACGTCACAACTTACCCTAAAAATAATGGTTGTTTTAAGATTGCAATCTTACCTGCAATTAACACCCAACCAACAGCGCCAACTGTTGTTAATAATTTAGTTCTTGTTGTTTTAGCGCGATATAGCGCAACATAGGCAAGAATAATATACGCAATTAAACACAGTACTTTTTCAGTTAACCAGCTTGCTACAAATGGATACTGACTAATAATAGTACAAAGTAAAATGGCTGAAATTAATAGAAAAGTATCAGCAATTCGCGATGTCATCTTCGCCCACTTTTTGTCATGAATAGGTTTTTTCATGAACATAAGTGCCGCACGAATAATAAAAAATAAGACGCTAAACGCCACTAAGGTCATGTGAAGATGTTTAACAGGCAGGTATAAATTTTCCATTGAAAAATTCCGCATTTAAAAGTTGAGAATATTTTACGCACTTTCACTAATAATGCGAATCTCAATTTCAAAAATGACGGAATCTATCACTTTAACAGACTAAAAAAACATCACTACTTATCAGAAAAACGTTTAAGAATATCCATAAACTTATCAATATTGACCATGAAGAGATCAACCAAGTGCGGATCAAAAGCTGTTCCGCTGTTATCAGTAATATATTGGGTACAAAAATCAGCTTCAAATGCTGGTTTATAACAGCGCTTATGATACAGGGCGTCAAACACATCAACCAATGAAACAATTCGGCCAAATATATGAATATCTTCTCCCGCCAAACCGTTAGGATAACCACTACCATCCCACTTTTCATGATGGGTTAGCGATATTATCGCGCCTGTTTGTAGCACTTTTCTCGGCGAATCATACAACAAATCATGACCCACTTGAGCATGCGTTTTCATTATCTCCCATTGCTCACTATCAAGTGGACCGGGATGGTTTAATATAGCATCTGGAATACCAATTTTTCCGACATCATGAAGTGGTGCCGCTAAACGTAAAGTAACGACATCTTGTTCACTGAGCCCAGCCAGACGCCCAAGCAGCGCAGAGAAATGAGCAACCCGTTTCAAGTGATGACCTGTTTCTTTAGAACGAGTTTCAAGGGCATTACCTAATCGATAAACAATTTCTCGTTGAGTATCTTCAATTTCTTGGCTCAGCAGAATATTGTCATAGGCAATTTGTACGTTACGTGAAAACAGTTCAATAAGGTGCTTATCGTGTGCGTTAATATCATCTGGAATACCGCAGATAAACACTAAAGTGGAAAGCTGATCAGGATCAGAGCTGTAATACAGAATATAACCCTCGCCAAATATCAACTTATTGGTTTGCTGTGCTTCCTCATATACTTCTTTTAACGGCTTTGGAATAATATCAGCAACTAATTCACCTTCTGAACCGGCAAACTCCCCCTGAGCAGCCACAACGGTTAATTCGCGTTCACATATTTGATTAGCGTGAAGCTCAGCGACAAATGAACTTAATTCAAATGCATTTTGCGTATGATTAAATACGGCATTAAGCTGCATCAATAAGCCATGTACAAAAGGGCTCATTGAATGTGTCGAAAATAAATCACTCGACGCCGTAATAACTCGCTCTAGTCCAAGGCGATTTGATTCAATAGAAACAAGGTCACGATACGAGCGTAATGAGGCTACGATAGTAGTAAACAATCGTTGGGAAGTAAGTTCTGTTTTGGATTTGTAGTCATTAATGTCATAAGTAACAATGACATCTCGCTCAGGAGCTTGTCCGGGTTGCCCCGTGCGAAGAACAATTCTTACCATATGATTATTGGCTTCTTCTCGCACGTAGCGCGCGACTTTAAGACCAGCATCATCGGTTTCCATCACTACATCTAATAGCATGACGGCAATATCTTTATCTTCGTCGATTATTTTCTTAGCTTCACTACCGCTATATGCACTAATGAATTCGACTTTCCGACCTAAGAATTCAAAATCGCGTAAAGCAAGCTTAGTAACGGCATGAACTTCTTTCTCATCATCAACTATTAATAGTTTCCAAGTTAAACTGTCATCACTGTTGCTATCATCTTCTTGCTCTTCAGCGAAGATAAAGTCGTCCATAGCTACTCCACTTGATAGGGTTTAATTAAGAATAGCTATAAATGCAGGATATCGCGAGATTTAATCTAAATAAATTGACCGAAGGTAACGCGGTCGTTGTTGCCATAATCTTTCACCGTTTTGATATTGGAAAAACCACATTCTGTAAATAATCGTTGCAAAGCATCAGCTTGCTCAAAACCGTGCTCAAAAAATACATAACCACTTGGTTTTAAAAAAGGCTTAACGCGATTAAGTATATCAATGTAATCCTGTAGGCCACCATTGGCAGCGACTAACGCTGAATTGGGCTCAAAACGGACATCGCCTTGTGACAAATGAGGATCTTTCTCGTCAATATATGGCGGGTTGGATACGATGAAATCACAAGTATTTAACCAGCTATCATCTACATTTGACAACCAATCTGATTGAATTATTTCAGCGTTATCAATGTTTAGATTTGTACAATTTTTCTGCGCTAACTCAACAGCATCTTGACTATAATCAACAGCCAACATTGACCAATTTGGCATTTCATGTGCCAAACTCAACGCAATAGCCCCCGTGCCAGTGCCCAAATCGATTCCCTTCGCTGTAAGTGAGACTACATTATTAAGAACAGTTTCGACTAACACTTCAGTATCAGCACGAGGAATGAGTGTTGCCGGACTGACGACAAAAGGCAATGACCAGAATTCTTGCTGGCCAGTAATGTAAGCAATGGGTTCACCATTAATTCGACGAGTTAACAACGTATTAAATTGAATGAGATCAGATGGGTTGACAACATTATCAGGCCACGTATAAAAATGGCTACGAGAAACGTCTAAAACATGAGCTAATAAAATTTGAACATCAAGCAGCGCGCTATCACTATTGACGAGTTGCGCGCTGCTTGATTTGAGCAATTGCTCAATAGTAGGGTTGCTCACCTAGCTATTTTCTTCCGATAATGCCGCAAGTAAATCAGCCTGTTGTTCGTTCAGCAATGGCTCAATGATCATGTCTAAATCACCTTGCATCACTTCAGCTAAACGATAAAGCGTTAAGTTAATACGGTGATCACTTACACGGCCTTGTGGGAAGTTGTAAGTACGTATGCGCTCACTTCGGTCACCACTAGCTACCAATGAACGACGTGTCGACTCTTCTTCTACGCGACGTTTCTCATCTTCGGCTTGTTGTAAACGAGCGCCCAGTACAGACATCGCTTGAGCACGGTTTTTATGTTGAGAACGTTGATCTTGACATTCAACCACGGTGCCCGTTGGAATGTGGGTAATGCGAATTGCAGAGTCTGTTTTATTAACGTGCTGACCACCAGCGCCAGATGCGCGGAAAGTATCTACTTTTAAATCAGCAGGATTGATCTTGATTGCTTCGCTTTCTGGAATTTCAGGCATCACGACGACCGTACATGCAGACGTGTGAACACGGCCTTGAGATTCTGTTTCAGGAACACGTTGTACACGGTGACCGCCAGATTCAAACTTCATTTGACCATAGATACCTTCACCAGAAATCTTAGCAACAACTTCTTTAAAGCCACCTTGCTCCGATTCATTCATGGTAATGATTTCAACACGCCAGCCCTTGTTTTCAATATGACGGCTGTACATGCGGTACAGATCACCTGCGAAGATTGCTGCTTCGTCACCACCAGCACCAGCACGAATCTCTAAAAACGCATTGCGATCGTCATTAGGATCCGTTGGTAATAGTAAGATTTGTAACTCATCTTCAATCTCAGCAATCGCCGCTTTAGCCTCTTTAAATTCTTCTTGCGCCATCTCACGCATATCAGGATCTTCATCCTTTAACATTTCTTGTGCAGATTCAAAATTATCTTGCGCTTCTTTGTAAGTATTAAAGGCTTCGATCACTGGGCCTAACTTGGCATATTCTTGGTTGAGCGCGCGAAACAAGTTTTGATTAGCAATTGTATCAGGGTCACCCAATAGCGCTTCAACTTCTTCATGACGCTCTTGCAGCCCTTCTAGTTTTGCGTAAACTGTTGGTTTCATTTATATAATTCTCTATGTAAAACGACACAGCTGACAAATATCACCTGCGTTTAATCTAGTAATTGTCGCTATTGTATTAGTTATCGCTGCCAAGACCTAGTGCCTTGGAGATAATATTTAGCGAATCGATGTCGCCAGCTAAGCTAGCGTTGCTCATGGCACGGGTTGGATGATGAATTAATTTGTTCGTTAGCTTGTTAGCTAATTCAATCATGGTTTTTTCAGGATCGCCACCTTGTGCTAGCTTGGCCATCGCCTTTTCTAATAATTCATCTTTTGATTCGAGGCTGCTTTGTCGGTATTGCTTAATATGGTCAACCGTATGCAGTGATTTAGTCCACGCCATGAACTCAGTAGCTTCTTCAGTCGCAATGACTTCAGCTTCATCAGCTGCTGCTCGGCGCGAAGCCATATTTTGTTCTACGATTCCTTGTAAATCATCAACCGTGTATAAGTACACATCGTCTAAATCACCAACCTGCGCTTCAATATCACGCGGCACAGCAATATCAACCAACAACATTGGCTGATGACGACGGCTTGATACCGCACTTTCTACTAATCCCTTCCCTAAGATAGGTAGCGTACTCGCCGTTGACGAAATAACAACATCAGCTTGCGCTAAATGATCGGGGATTTGAGCTAAGGTAATTGCAGTACCACCCAGTTCATCAACCATGCCCTGAGCGCGGGCCAATGTTCTGTTAGCAATAGTAATATTAGTAACACCAGCATCTAACAAATGTTTGGCCACTAACTCTATTGTTTCACCTGCGCCAATAAGCAATACATTCGTTTTATCAAGCTCACCAAAGATTTGTTTCGTCAGGCTCACCGCGGCGAATGCGACTGATACGGCATTAGCGCCAATACTCGTATCTGTTCTAACTCGTTTGGCCACGGAAAATGTTCGTTGAAACAATTTGTCTAGGGTAATAGCAATCGCACCAGCTGTTTTTGCTGTGCTATAGGCTTGTTTAATTTGTCCAAGAATTTGCGGCTCACCTAACACCAACGAATCCAAACCACATGCTACTCGCATTAAATGATTTACCGCCGCAACATTCTCATGAATATATAAGCTTTGTTCCAGTTCGCTCCTTTCAATATTATGAAAGTCACTTAACCAATCAACAAGCTGTTGAGGCGACGTCAGATGGCAATATAATTCGGTGCGATTACACGTCGAAACAACAACAGCTTCACTGTCACTGCTAATTAGTCGCAATTGCTTTAAGGCGTCGATCATTTGATCTGGCGAGAAGGCGATTTTTTCGCGCAACTCAACCGAGGCCGTTTTATGATTTATACCCAAGGCAACTAAAGACATTTATTTAATTCGAAAATTCGTTAGACAATTTGATAACCGCGAATTTTACATGAAAGCACGAGCGAATTGAAAGGATCTGTAGTGAACTATCGAAAAAGAAGTTACTCTTATTCCAACCTAAATCAAATTTTAGAGCGGATTATTGTGCTCAAACGATTATTATTACTATCTATTGTCCTGCTTAGTGGTGGTTGTGCCACTTTTGATACATCAACAGACTTAGCCAGCAACACCAAACAACAATGGCAATTTAATGGTAAATTCGCCATTAAAACGCCCGATGAGAAAAATGCCGCCAAAATGCATTGGTCTCAAGTTGACGATCGCTACGATATTAATCTCTATACCTTATTTGGCATTTCTTTAATGAACATTATAGGAGATGAATCACAGGTCACCATTAATAATAGTGGTGAGGTTTATCACGGACGTGACGCGCAGCAACTGATTTATCGCCTCACTCGTTGGCATATTCCTGTTAATGATATTCCCGCTTGGCTCGTCGGCCAAGTTGAAAATGCCACTGATATAACAATGGATACTCAAGGTAATTTTCATCGCGGGACGATTAAAGGAGCAGATAACCGCTCTTGGCAATTAACACTCAGTCGATATAAAGATGTTGGTGATTATAACCGCCCCCATCAATTACTCTTAAAATCAGACGACACATACTTTAAACTAGCCATTTCACAATGGAACATTCAGCGCTAGGCTTGCTTGGCGTTATAACAAAAGACTCTTAATTAATGTTTGAACACAATGCATGGCCGGCGCCAGCCAAATTAAATCTTTTTTTACACATTACTGGCCGTTTAGCAAACGGATATCACAGTCTACAAACCAACTTTCAATTTTTGGATTATGGTGACTCGCTGTCTTTTGATATCAACAACGCTGATAACATCACTGTATCACCAGCGGTTGAAGGTGTGGCGCTTGAAGATAACCTCATCTATCGTGCAGCAATGATGTTAAAACCCTATACCAAAAATAAAGTAGGTGCCGATATTCACTTAACCAAGGTTCTCCCCATGGGAGCAGGGCTTGGCGGCGGTTCATCGGATGCGGCAACAACATTAGTTGCATTGAATCACTTGTGGAACATCAATCTAGGTATCGAAAAGCTCGCAGAGTTAGGACTAAGCCTAGGGGCTGATGTACCGATATTTGTCAAAGGTTTTGCTGCATTTGCCCAAGGTGTTGGCGAAGATTTAACACCAATTACACCGCCACAACCTTGGTATTTAGTGATCTGGCCTGGTGTGAGTGTTTGTACTAAAGAGATTTTCAACTTGCCACAACTGCCAAGAAACACGCCAGAAATAACCCTAGCACAGCTTGCAACTGCAACACTTAAAAATGACTGCCAAGAAGTGACAAAAAATAGGCATCCCGAGGTTGCTTCGGCACTAGACTGGTTGATACAATACGCGCCAGCAAAAATGACAGGGACCGGAAGCTGTGTTTTCGGGGAATTCTCTTCACGTGCTGACGCCACTGTAGCATTAGAAAAATTACCTAAAAATATGCATGGTTTTGTTGCAAAAGGCGTTAATATCTCGCCACTTGCTTCAATATTATCCGATCGCCAACGTCATCAATGCCAAACTTAACCTGTTAGCACAATGCTAATGAACTGGCGGATTCACACCGCCCACCAAACCAAACCTGGGGTTTTACGTGCCTGATATTAAATTGTTTGCGGGAAATGCTATTCCTGAACTTGCTCAAAAAATTGCTGACCGTCTTTATCTTAAACTAGGTAAAGCTACTGTTGGTCGTTTTAGCGACGGTGAAATAAGCGTTCAAATTAACGAAAATGTTCGTGGTGCAGATGTATTCATCTTGCAGTCGACATGTTCACCAACCAATGACAACCTCATGGAATTATTAGTAATGGTGGACGCGCTACGCCGTGCATCGGCTGGACGCATCACTGCTGTTGTCCCGTATTTTGGTTATGCTCGTCAAGATCGTCGTGTTCGTTCTTCTCGTGTACCTATTACTGCAAAAGTTGTTGCTGACTTCTTATCAAGTGTTGGCGTTGACCGTGTACTAACAGTTGACCTACATGCTGAACAGATCCAGGGTTTCTTCGATGTTCCTGTAGATAACGTGTTCGGTACTCCAGTATTATTAGATGACATTCAATCACGTGACTTCCACGAACCTATCGTTGTTTCTCCAGACATCGGCGGTGTTGTTCGCGCACGTGCACTAGCAAAATTATTGGATGACACTGACCTAGCGATTATCGATAAGCGTCGTCCACAAGCCAATGTTGCGCAAGTAATGCATATTATTGGTGATGTTGAAGGTCGCGATTGTATTATCGTTGATGACATGATTGATACAGGCGGCACACTATGTAAAGCAGCGGAAGCATTAAAAGAGCATGGTGCACGTAACATCTACGCTTATGCAACTCACGCTGTATTTTCTGGTAGCGCTGTAACAAACGTTGCAAATAGTGTTATTGATGAGTTCATCGTAACTGACTCAATTCCACTAACACCAGAAATGAAAGCAACAGGTAAAGTTAAGGTATTGTCACTTGATGGCATGATGGCAGAAGCACTGCGTCGTGTTTCAAACGAAGAGTCCATCTCTGCAATGTTCCAATACTAAAATTGAACTGAGACTTGCCATTTATTGATAATTCGTTGTCTATCGTACTCATTGGCAGGAGCCAATTCCGTGCGCTCTCCTAGAATTATCTGCAAATGACTACGTTCAGAGTCAATTTACTTAAAGCGACCTACGGGTCGTTTTTTATTGCCTAAAATCTCTCAAGCATAACTTTATATCTTTAACACCTACAAACACTAAAAAGGTCATGCAGGATTCAACAGCACATCATAAGTCTGAGAACCTGAACTTGGATAATCAATAAGCAAACCACCATCACAAAATAACTATCTACACTTCAATCTATTCATTGCCTAAAACTTCCACCTTGGTTATAATGTCGCGCCGAATTTTTCGGTATCAGAAGATTTTGGTCGCAAAAATCTTCACCTATAAATATTTATTATTGGAGACATTAACATGTCACAAGCAATTACACTTGACGCGCAAATTCGTACAGACTTAGGGAAAGGTGCGAGCCGCCGCCTACGTCACGCGAACCAAACTCCAGCGATTATCTACGGTGGCGAAGCTGCTCCTGTATCAATCACTATCCAACACAACAAACTTTTTAAAGCGCAAGAGCAAGAAAACTTCTACTCTCAAGTTTTAACATTAAACGTTGATGGTTCTGAAGAGAAAGTAATCGTTAAAGCTATGCAGCGTCATGCTCACAAGCCAGTTGTTAACCACGTTGATTTCCTACGTGTTGACGCAACTCACGAACTTCACACTGCAATCCCAGTTCACTTCTTAAACGAAGACAAATGTGCTGCAGTTAAGTCTGGTGGTATCGTTTCTCACCACGCTAACGAAATCGAAGTAGCTTGTTTACCAGCAGCTCTTCCTGAGTTCATCGAAGTTGACGTTGCTAACTTAGCACTAGGTCAAACTGTTCACCTTTCTGACATCGCTTTACCAGCAGGTGTTGAGTCAGTTGAACTACGTAAAGGCGAAAGCCATGACCAAGCTGTTGTTTCAATCTCTGCACCTAAAGGCGCAGCAGTTGAAGAAGATGCAGCTGAAGAAGCTCCAGCAGAATAAGATTTACTCACTTGAGTAATCAAATTCAGCTTATCGTGGGCCTGGCTAATCCAGGTCCCGAGTATGCCAACACCAGACATAACGCTGGTGCTTGGTATATTGAACAACTCGCCAACTGGCACAATACCTCGCTAAAAGCAGAATCTAAGTTTTTCGGACATACCGCACGTATTAATATCGACGGTAATGATGTTCGATTACTCGTTCCAACGACCTTTATGAATCGCAGCGGCAAAGCAGTTGCAGCAATGGCCAAGTTTTATCAGATCCCCGTAGAGAATATTCTAGTGGCTCATGATGAATTAGACTTATCTCCTGGTGTTGCCAAATTCAAACAAGGCGGTGGTCACGGCGGTCACAACGGACTTCGAGATATCATTAGTTCGATGGGGAATCAAAAAGATTTTCATCGTCTTCGCGTAGCCATAGGTCATCCGGGTCACAAAGATAAAGTGACTGGGTATGTGTTAGGTAAAGCCCCAAAAGCCGAGCAAGATTTAATAGATGGCGCAATCGACGAAGCCGTTCGATGCACTAGTTTAATTTTCTCAAATGGTTTTGATGGCGCAAAAAACAGACTACATACCTATAAAGGTTAGTCTTTAACAAACAAATTTTAAGGAATCACCATGGGTTTCAAATGTGGCATCGTCGGATTGCCAAATGTTGGTAAATCAACACTATTCAACGCCTTAACAAAAGCGGGTATCGAAGCAGCAAACTTCCCATTTTGTACGATTGAGCCAAATACAGGTGTGGTTCCTGTTCCAGACTTACGCTTAAACCAATTAACTGACATTGTTAATCCAGAGCGCACTATTCCTACAACGATGGAATTCGTTGATATTGCAGGCTTAGTTGCTGGTGCCTCTAAAGGTGAAGGTTTAGGTAACAAATTCTTAGCTAACATCCGCGAAACTGATGCTATCGGTCACGTAGTGCGTTGTTTTGAAAATGAAAACATCGTCCATGTTAGCGGTCAAGTTGACCCTCTTGCTGATATCGAAGTTATCAATACTGAGCTAATGTTGGCTGATATGGACGTATCAGACAAAGCTATTTACCGTCAGGCTAAAAAAGCGAAAGGCGGCGATAAAGACGCGAAATTTGAAATTAGCGTTCTTGAAAAAGTTAAAGCACATCTTGATGATGGCTTAATGCTACGTGCATTAGAGCTAACAAAAGAAGAAAAAGCAGCCGTTGATTATTTGCAATTTTTAACTATCAAACCAACGATGTACATTGCTAATGTTAACGATGATGGTTTCGAAAACAATCCAATGCTAGACAAAGTGAGCGAACTAGCAACTGCAGAAAATGCAGTGGTCGTCGCAGTATGTGCTGAAATGGAATCTGAAATTGCAGAGCTTGAAGAAGACGAAGCGGTTGAGTTTATGGAAGATCTAGGTATTGAAGAGCCAGGTCTAAACCGTGTAATCCGCAGTGGTTACGAGCTACTTAACCTACAAACTTACTTCACTGCTGGCGTTAAAGAAGTACGTGCATGGACAGTCAATGTTGGCGCGACAGCACCTCAAGCTGCTGGTAAGATCCATACTGATTTTGAACGTGGCTTCATCCGTGCTGCTGTTATCGGGTTTGATGATTTTATTGAACACAAAGGTGAGTCTGGTGCTAAAGACGCTGGTAAACTACGTGTGGAAGGTAAAGACTATATCGTTAAGGACGGTGACGTAATTCACTTCCGCTTCAACGTATAAGTACGTATACGTTGAAAATAGAGCAGGTATTGCATTGTAATACCTGCTTTTTTTATGCCAATCTAAATACTGCTTATCCTACTAAGTAATCTATTTCCTCATCATCAGGTAATAGTTAAGGACTACAGTTCTTAAATTATTTAGTATATTCTACGAACATCTTATATACATTTTTTGAAGTCATTCGAAAAGCCTTAAATAAGCAGGAAGGTGTTCAGTGTATTTATCGTTGTCTCATATCCAAAAATTTCTATCTTTAGCAATGATTGCTCTTTTATTAACTAGTTGTTTTGACAAAACGACGACTACACATCAATGGACCCTTCAAACACAAGCTGTCGAGAGCAGTATTGATCATCAAGAGTTATTAACCTTCTCGAAAAACGTTGCCACAATGTCTAATCAACGCTTAATCATTAACGTGATTCCCGCGAATGAAATAGCGATAGGCTCTGATATCTATGGCGCTGTGCGTCAAGGCAAGCTAGAAATGGCAAACGGTTGGCCTAATTGGTGGTCAGGTAATCATCCTGCGTGGGCATTAATGAATGCAGGGCCGTTCGACTTTATGAATATTGACGCATCAATGATGTTCTTCTTGTCTGGATCAGGTACTGATTTAGCAAATCAACTCACCAATCCGGACGGCATAATATGGCGTCCAGCATGGTGGCCAGGTATGGAGTTTGGGCTTATCGCAAAAACGCCCGTTAATGGGCTTGATGATTTAAAAAACAAGCGCATTAGGATCGGTCCAGGATTACCCAGCGAAGTATTAACCGAAGCGGCAAAGGCTTACACTATTCCATTAATGCCCCATGAAATTTTACCGGCATTTGAGAGTGGTGATGTCGATGCCGTCGAATGGACTACTGCTAGCGGCGCTTGGGATTTAGGGCTCCACAATGTAGGCAAACATGCAATTGTTCCAGCTATTTGGCAACCATCTGTATTATCAGATTTTCTTATCAATCAAGCCGCCTATGACCGCCTTTCTCCAGATTTAAAAGCGATCTTAGAATCAGCAATAAAAAGTTTTACGCTACAAACAACAATGCAATCTAAAGTGGCTGACTTTGCCGCATTAGAACGTTTAAAAGCACATGGCGTTAGTATAAAACGTTGGACACCGAATGATATAAAGCGTTGGAAAGTTGCCAACGAAAAAATATTAGTTGAATACACCAACCGTGATGAATTTACACGCAAAGTATTAGCAGAGAAGAAGAAATTCAAATCAACTTATCAAGCTTATTACCACTACTTTGGAAGTTACGAGAGCGATGATAAATAATTTAACTCGCCGCCTACTCATTATTGTCAGCATCATTACCGTACTGGTAATGGCGGCGTTCGTTGGGTTACGCTATCAAACTAATATGCAAATGATGCAGCGAACGCTCACTGAAAATAGTGAGGCAGTGGCCAAACGTGTTGCAGAATCAGTAAAACCGACCATTTGGAACATATACAACAAATCTTATAACCGAAAATACACCAATGAATCATCAGCGGCTATCCTTGATGCTGAAATGCAACCAAACTTTATTGATGGTATTAAGGTTTTTGGGAATTTCGGTCATCTCTACATGGGAAAAATAAAAGTCGACAGTGTTGTAAAAGACTTTAATAAGGATGCTGATGAAGCTAAATGGCGCCAGCACGAGCTTAAGAGTAACTACCCCATTAAGTTTGGCACCATGACTATTGGTCACGTTGAAGTAAGCTACAATGCAAATGATTATCAAGACGACTTAACTCGTAGCTTGCTACTTGACGTCACTCAAGTATTGGTTATCAGCTTTCTATTCGTGTTCTTTCTTCTACTTGTATTGCGTAAAGCACTTGTCGCACCACTGCAATCATTACAAATAGCGCAACAAGCGTTAAATTCATTAGATGAGGCCGTGTTTGTCGTCGATGAAAAAGGCCGAATCATAGACAGTAACCCTAGCTATATAACGTTAACCAACTATGAAGAACCATTCCATTATCCTCCTATCTTTACGACTGGTTCTGAGAGTGCGAGTATCTTCAAAGCATATTCAAAAGAACAACCTCAAGCTGAACATTGGTCTGGCGATGTCATTGTGCATCGTAAAGATGGTTCAACCTTCCCCGGCTTATTAAATATAAATATCGTTAACAATAGAAAAGAATCGGTAAATTACGTTGGCGTCCTAAGTAACGTGAGTGAAAAGATTGCTGCTGAGAAAAAACTCAATCGTTTAGCTTACTTCGATACGTTGACTCAAATTCCCAATCGGCATTCGTTTATGCAGTCTTTGGAAGAGTCCATGACATATGCAGAAAATAGACAAACTTCCCTCGCTTTACTGTTTATCGATTTAGATCACTTTAAATGGACGAATGATACCTACGGCCATAATGTTGGCGACAAGTTACTCATTGAAATCGCCAAGCGACTCAAACAAAGTTTACGACAAATTGATAGTGTCTATCGCATTGGAGGCGATGAATTCACGGTGATTGTTCCTAATTATACTAACCTAAATGCCCTCGCTGACATTGCAAATAGACTGATTGAAGCCATTTGTGCGCCACTGACTATCGATGAACACCCTATGCGACACAATGCAAGTATTGGCATCTCTACTTATCCTGTCGATGCGACTGATAGCAAAAGTCTTATTCAGTGTGCCGACGCTGCGATGTTTAGAGCAAAAGAGCAAGGTCGTGCTCAGTCGTGTTTTTTCTCAGCGTCTTTGGAGCAACAACGCCAGTTTGAAAACGAGTTAATCTACGAACTTAAAAACGCGATATTAAATCAAAAACTCGCACTTTATTATCAACCTAAATACGCATTGTCCAGCTCTGAACAATCGATTGTCGGCGCAGAAGCTTTATTGCGCTGGCAGCGAGAAGACGGGCAATTCTGCTCGCCTGAAATATTTATTGAACTGGCAGAACAAAATGAACTCATTGGCGAACTTGGACAATGGGTCATTACTCAAGCCTGCCAGCAGATCCAACACTGGCGTAAAACATATAAAAAAGAACTCACTATTGCTGTTAACCTTTCAGCACGACAGTTTAACGATGTTAATTTAATTACAAATCTATCTCAGGTCATGGATAGCTATAGCATTCAGCCCGGAGAGCTTGAGATTGAGATTACTGAGCGGGCAGTGATTGAGAATATTGACGAATCCATTGCTATTCTTCATCGTCTTCAAGCAATGGGAATTTCAATTGCTATGGATGATTTCGGTACCGGATATTCATCATTAAGTTATTTAAAGCAGCTGCCAATTAATGTGCTAAAGATAGATCGCTCATTTATTGATAGGGTATCGAAAAGTCAGGCCGACAATGCCATTGTCACGGCGATATTAACGATGGCCTTTGCATTAGATTTAGAAGTCGTTGCCGAAGGAATTGAGACGCAGGAGCAATTAAATTACCTCATCGATAACCACTGCCAAATAGGTCAAGGTTATCTGCTTGCTCGGCCAATGCCGTCAGATGAGTTTGACAACATGCTGCATTCACAGCGAGTACTCAACTTGTCGTAATTTGTTCATTAATTCGTCTTGTGCATTGTTCACGCATACATTACCTTGTAGATAATGTTTAACCATGTGATTGATAATAATGAAAATAACACAAGCGGCAATCCACACGCCTCAAGTACTATCTAACGAACTAATCAGTATGCGCTTAGCCACTATGAATGATTTAGACGATATCAGGGCTTATCGGAGCGATCCAGAAAACTGTCGCTTCATCGCGCCGGTAGAATCACCAGAAGAAACTCGAGAACTCGTTGAAAAGCTCTCCCAACCATGGCAGTTCACCACAGGTTATTGGAATGGCTTAGTTGTTTGTGAACAAAACAGCGACAAGGTCATTGGCGAGATTGTTTTTCGCGTAGAAGACTGGGATAGTCAGCGAGCCGAAATTGGCTATCGAATGTCTCCTGATTCTGCAGGAAAAGGTATTTGCACTATGGCAACCTCATTATTAATTAACTATTTGTTCGAGCAACTGGGATTCTATAAGCTCGTTGCTAAATGCGACGCGCGTAATATTGCTTCATATCGTGTAATGGAGAAATTAGGCTTTAAACGTGAAGCTGAATTTATAGAACATTATCGTATGGGTAACGAATGGACAGATCAATACGACTATGGACTATTGAGAAATCAATAAAGTGAAATGGTGGCTACGACGGGATTCGAACCTGTGACCCCATCATTATGAGTGATGTGCTCTAACCAGCTGAGCTACGTAGCCATTTTACTTTTTAAAGGCAAAAACTCTATCTAAAAACAGTCGCTTTCGCGATTACTTTTTTAAAGGCAAAAAAAAATCGCTTTCGCGATTACTTTCTTACTAAACAAAGTTAGTCTTGATGGTGCGGAAAGAGAGACTTGAACTCTCACACCCGAAGATACTAGAACCTAAATCTAGCGCGTCTACCAATTCCGCCACTTCCGCATATCAAGTTGTACAATCATTTGGCTGGGATACAAGGATTTGAACCTTGGAATGACGGGATCAAAACCCGCTGCCTTACCGCTTGGCTATATCCCAACTAATAATTGTTTTCTTACCGGAGTAAGAATGGTGGCTACGACGGGATTCGAACCTGTGACCCCATCATTATGAGTGATGTGCTCTAACCAGCTGAGCTACGTAGCCATCATAATAGTGTGTATTTAAAGTTACACGTCTTTGTCATTCACTCAACTTAAAAAGTTGGCTGGGATACAAGGATTTGAACCTTGGAATGACGGGATCAAAACCCGCTGCCTTACCGCTTGGCTATATCCCAACTGTAAATGGTGCGGGAAGAGAGACTTGAACTCTCACACCCTAAGATACTAGAACCTAAATCTAGCGCGTCTACCAATTCCGCCACTCCCGCACATAACTTGAGATTAAACATTCTTATCGTTAAGAAAAGAAAACTGCGTTGTCCTCATCAAGTGCGGCGTATTATGCTGATGGAGGACGAAACCGTCAATAGTTTTTTGTCAGTTTTTTTACTCTTTTTATCTGCATGACGATTTAATAGACATAACGCACACATTTTCAGCCAAAAAATTAACCTTATAGCCCCATCGCGTATTTCATGACTTGTTTTTTACCCCAAGACGACTGTTGAGCCACCTTTAAAGCGGTATTGCGTAATAGCTTAAGAGGTGATGATTCATTACTAAAGGTGAGATAAAAAACATCCATTGCCGATTGCATTAACAAGTTGTCTGAGCGTCGCTGATTCTCGTAACTTTCTAGCACGTCAAGTTGCCACCACGCGCGTCCTTGCAGTGCAGCTTCATTTACTACCTTTGCAAGTACGGCGACATCTTTAAAGCCAAGGTTTACACCCTGCCCTGCTAGCGGGTTAATCGTATGAGCAGCATCACCCACAATGCATAGATGCGCTTTGATATAACGTTGGGCATGGCGACGAGTCAGTGGAAATGCGCCAGCATTATCAACAGTAAAGTTACCAATTCTATTTGGAAAAGACTCAATAATTTCTTCTTTCAGCTGACTTAATGGCATTTGCGATAATGCTTTGATCCGCGCAGGTGAATCATACCAGACGAGCGATGCATTATTACCTGCTAATGGCAGTAATGCTCGTGGACCCGAAGGAAAAAATTGCTGCCAAGTAATATCTTGCTGTGCCTGCTCCGTCGAAATATTGATCAACATTGCATGTTGCGCATAGTCCCATGACGTCACACCAATATTAGCGGTTTGACGAACGATTGAATTTGCACCATCGGCACCGACTAACAATTTACAATGCAGCTCACTCTCGTTCATTGCCAATTGATAGCCATCTTGCGAACGAGAAATTTTAGTAATGGCCTGTCCACTGATTACATCGATCGATGAATGCTTCTCCATTTGTTGCCATAACGCCAATTGAATCATGCGATTTTCAACAATATGTCCCAATTGCTGATGACCCATTTCTTGACTATCAAAAAGCAAATTGGATTGATGACCTTCCCATGTTTCAAGGTAACGATATGGACAGCTGCGCATCGCCAAAATAGAAGACCAGGCATCAACGTCTTTCAATAGGCTCGCTGACGCAGCACTAATGGCCGATACACGAAGGTCCAGCGGTTGATTGGGTTTAAAAGGTTGTGGTGCGTTTTTTTCAATAACCGCAATAGATAAACCAGATTGGATTAAGGCACAAGCAAGTGCACTACCAACCATTCCTCCGCCAACGATTATAATGTCATATTGTTGCATGGAATTATCCATCAATTTCTTTGTCACCGATTTTATGGACTTGGTGCGTCAAAAGCCAGTAAATGATGCTGTGATACCGCTTAATTTTGATTTAAGTTAAATCAATCCCAGTCTCCGCTAGCACATAGCGATTCAATCACGGATAATATGGTCATTAATGGAGCTTCTACTTATCCTTAGGTCAATTCTAATCCATGACTAATAAGCCACTTATTATTGGCATTTTTTTAGTGCTAGCGTCAGAGCTCACTTTTGCACTGGTTGGTGCGCAAATAAAATACCTCAGTCAAGACGTGTCTGCTGTTCAAATTGTATTCTTTCGAAATTTATTCGCACTGGTTCCATTGGCACCTTGGTTGCTAACTAATAGAGCGACACTTTTTAGAACACCCAATATGCCGTTCCATATGTTGCGAGCCTTTACCGGTATCTTAGCAATGTTTATCTATACTTACGCACTCAGTAATTCAACGCTGGTCAACGGTGCGATGACATTAATGCTTGCGCCATTTTTTATTCCCGTCATTGCCTATTTTTGGCTGAAACAACCGCAAAGTAAAATTACCATTACTTGCATTATTTTGGGTTTCATTGGCGCCACAATTTGCTTAACGACTAAATCACAAGAAGGTGGCCCCGAATTGCAATTGGGGTTAGCCGCCCTGATTCTGTTTGGTGCAGTCCTCATTGCAATCAGTAAAACGACAATTAGTCGTATGATAAAGACTGAACCTAGTAAGGCAATTGTTGCTTACTTTTCTCTCATTAGTATTGTTGTTTGCGGCGTAATGCTGCCATTTAGTTGGCACCCACTATCACCATTTACTTTATTTTTACTGATTACACTCGGTATTACCTCATCCATTGGTCAGTTAATGATGACCAAAGCATTTACCAAGGCAGGAGCGAGCACCATAGGTATGTTTAGTTACAGTTCTATTCTATTTGCTGCATTATTAGGTGCACTGTGGTGGCAGGAATATCCAACATTACTGTGGTTCGTTGGTGCGTCAATCGTCTTACTT
>MPDF01000170.1 GCA_001874365.1 Gammaproteobacteria bacterium MedPE
CCATTTTCTTAGCAAGTTCTAAGTGATATGGGTTTACATCAGTAATAACAACATTACGGGCACCAACATGCTTACAGATAGCAACGGCCATGATGCCGATAGGACCAGCACCAGTGATTAATACGTCTTCACCGACTAAATCAAATGACAGTGCCGTGTGAACAGCATTACCAAAAGGGTCAAATACCGCGGCAAGTTCATCAGAAATATCATCTGGTAATTTAAAGGCGTTAAATGCTGGAATCACTAAGAATTCGGCAAATGAACCTTCACGGTCAACACCTACACCTGTTGTGTTACGACACAAGTGCGTACGACCACCGCGACAGTTACGACAATGACCACAGGTGATGTGACCTTCGCCAGAAACGCGATCGCCAAGCTCAAAGCCTTTCACTTCTTGGCCGATGCCAACAACTTCACCCACATATTCGTGACCAACAACCATAGGTACAGGAATAGTGCGCTGTGCCCACTCATCCCAACCATAGATGTGCATATCGGTACCACAAATGGCGGTTTTTTTAATTTTGATTAATAGATCGTTGTGGCCCATTTTCGGGGTCGGCGCATCAACCATCCAAATGCCTTTTTCGGCTTTTAATTTACTTAAGGCTTTCATGTTTAGATAACCTCTAGTTCTTTACCAACTTCGATAAAGGCAGCAATAGCGCGATCTAATTGCTCTTTAGTATGCGCAGCTGACATTTGCGTACGAATACGCGCTTGACCTTTTGGTACAACAGGGAATGAGAAACCGATAACGTAAATGCCTTTTTCAAGCAGCTTATCAGACATAGTCGACGCAAGTTTTGCATCACCTAACATCACAGGAACAATCGCATGATCAGCACCAGCCATGGTGAAACCAGCCGCACCCATTTGTGTGCGGAAGTATTCAGCATTGCTCTTAACGCGGTCACGTAGTTCTTGGCCATTTTTAAGCATGTCTAATACTTTGATAGACGCCGTCACGATTGCAGGAGCAAGTGAGTTTGAGAATAAGTAAGGGCGTGAACGTTGACGCAACCATTCAACAACTTCTTTGCTAGCCGATGTAAAACCACCTGACGCACCGCCTAATGCTTTACCCAGGGTACCAGTAATAATGTCTACGCGATCCATCACTTCACAGTATTCATGTGTTCCGCGACCTTCTTCACCAACAAAACCAACGGCATGAGAGTCATCAACCATCACCATAGCACCGTATTTGTCAGCTAGGTCACACACACCTTTCAGGTTAGCGATAACACCGTCCATTGAGAACACACCGTCAGTCGCGATGAGTTTGAAGCGTGCGCCTGCTTCAGTTGCTGCGATAAGCTGCTCTTCTAATGCGGCCATGTCGTTATTCGCGTAACGGAAACGTTTCGCTTTACATAAACGTACCCCATCAATAATTGAGGCGTGGTTTAACGCGTCAGAAATAATCGCATCTTCAGGGCCTAATAAGGTTTCAAATAAACCAGCGTTAGCGTCAAAACATGAAGAATAAAGAATGGTATCTTCCATTCCCAAGAATGCACTTAAGTCGCTTTCTAGCTGTTTGTGAATGTCTTGAGTACCACAAATAAAGCGCACAGATGCCATGCCGAAGCCATTGGCATCTAAACCAGCTTTCGCCGCTTCAACTAATTGAGGATGATTCGCGAGACCTAAGTAGTTATTAGCACAAAAGTTAATAACATCACCTTTAGCAACACTAATGTCTGTTTCTTGAGGAGACAGTAAGAACCGCTCTTCTTTATAAAGACCTTCTGCTTTTACTTGCTCTAGTTGCTCAGTAATAAATTGATTAAATGCGCTAGACATACTCTCTCCTCGCTTAAATTTGGGTAATGCAGTGGCTGTTTAGCGACACAACATTACATAATAATTGAGTTAAGTGTAATCGGATTAAAAAAGTAAATCAGCTTTTGAAGTGGGATATTTAAGCAGTATTAGAATATTTCATGGTAAAGATATCATTACGTATTTAATACATTGTTTTAAATATTAAAAACCTAACAGAGTTACACAAGACATTAGTTAAACTAATGTCTTTTCTATATCCGCTGCATTAGTTTTCATCATCATTAGATATTTGTTCTCAATTTCTTGAATATTACTCAGACCCGACGGCGTTAAATATCCTTTGACGACGTTAAATACTTTAATAACACCTTGAGAAATTGTGGCTTGGGTAATTTCTCCCAAGCTTTGGGTGTGTTGATAACTAATCCAAAATGCCACAACGAGTTTTAATGTATGTGCTAAGTCATCAATCATTGCATCGTCTAATGTTATAAATCCCTGACTACGCACTTGTTTTAAAGTATTAACGATTCGTTGATAAAGTGATTTTTGAGCAACAAGATATCGCTCATGTAGCTGCGGATCTCGCGCTAAAATATCAGGTAGATTGGCGTAAAAAAATCGAAATTGCCACATAGAATAAAAAACGCGTTCTAAATAATACATCATCTCGTCCATCCCCTGACTGCTGGAGTCTTGAGGTTGGAACATTTGATCTAGGTTCTTCTCATAGAGTTTATAAATAGAACGAATAATGTCGTCTTTATTGCGATAATGATAATAGAGATTACCAGGGCTTATCCCAACATATTCAGCAATGTGATTCGTCGTCACATTACGCTCACCCTGTTGGTTAAATAATTCGATACTGCCTTGGATGATTTTATCTTTTGTTTTCATACGTAGCTTTTCACTATCTTATTGTTTGTTTGAAGCCCGTTATTTTGATTTCACTTAAAACAACGTAGAATGCCGTTAAACACCTCGCCAATGTAACCTGTTATCGGAGTCAGTGCAAAACAATGAATCGCTTTTTCTACAATGTTTTTATGTATTTAGCCACTCCGTTTGTACTCATTTATTTACTGTACCGCGCCTTAAAAAGTGAAGATTACCGTGGCCGTGTCGCTGAACGGTTTGGATTAAAACGTTTAAGCATAACAAAACCAGTTATTTTGATTCATAGTGTTTCAGTGGGTGAAACCATTGCTGCAACCCCATTAATCAAGCAAATTGTTAGTGATTATCCTTCACACCAAGTTTTAGTAACAACCAGTACACCCACTGGCAGTGCTATGGTAAAAAAGCTCTTTGGTGCCAGTGTTGAGCATTGTTACTTGCCCATTGATCTACCGGGCAGTATTGCGCGTTTTTTAAAGCAAATAACTCCGCAGGCTGCAATAGTCATGGAAACGGAGCTTTGGCCAAATTTAATTCATCAACTTGCTCACGCTAATACCCCCATATTATTGGCTAATGCACGCATGTCTGAGAAATCTATGAATGGTTATCTCAGCAAAGCCGCGCCGTTAATGCATGAAATGCTCAACAATCTTGACTGTGTCGCTGCGCAATATTCAAGTGACGGTGAGCGATTTATTACCCTTGGATTACCTAAAGATAAGTTAACGATTGGCGGTAGCATTAAGTTTGAATTGGGCATTTCAAGTGAACTACAAAATCAGCAACAACAACTAAAACAACGTTGGGCACACGATCGCCCTGTTTGGGTTGCAGGCAGTACGCACCCCGGTGAAAACGAGCAACTTCTTCAAACGCATCAGTCGTTATTAACTCAGTTTCCTAACTTGCTGCTGGTCATTATTCCACGTCATAGCGAGCGATTTGATGAGGTTGCACAACAAGCAACCACGCAAGGGTTTAATATCGTTCGTCGCAGCGAAGGTACAACACCCTCAAGCGATACGCAGGTTGTTATCGGCGATACAATGGGAGAGATGTTATTGTTGTTGGGGATCGGTGATATTACCTATATTGGCGGCAGTTTAATTCAACGAGGTGGTCATAATCCATTGGAGCCAGCAGCTCTAGGAAAGCCCGTCATTATGGGTGAATCGTGTTATAACTTTAGCGATATTTGTGACAAGTTGCTTGCCAGTCAAGGATTACAGCAAGTAGCAAATAACGCAGAGTTAACTCAGCTTATTAGTGAGTTATTCAATGATAAAGCAATGCGCCAGCAAATGGGAAAGCACGCCTTGCAAGTTGTTGCTGACAATCAAGGTACATTGAAGCGCTTGATGGCTTGGGTTAACCAAAAAGTTTAACTTAATTTGAGCTCAGCATTATAAGCTGTCATCAAGGTTTTCCAATTATGTTGCTCAAAGTAGAATTGAGGTAGTTGATTAAGCTCTTTATTAAATGAGCGCAATAAACGATCGAGATTGTCTTGACACCATTGACCACGTTGTTGTTTTATTTCGCCGCGATCAAAATCTATCAACCAAGCCTTATTGTCTTTATTCATTAATATGTTGTGCGCATTAAGATCGGCATGATATACGTTATTTTGGTGAAAAATAGCGAGTGTTTTGCCAACTTCCTGCCATTGCTCATCAGCCATTGGTGACTGGGTTAATAGAGCGACTAAATCTTGTCCGCCATCGACCATTTTCATCAATAAATCAGCGCGATAATTCAATCCAGACTTAACGACGTTCGCTGCAACAACTCGACAAGCAGGTAACTCACGCTTTTCTAGCTCAACTAATAATTCATATTCTCGATAAGCACGGGTGTTTTTGAGCCCACTAAACCAATACTTATCAGTCACTAACTTTCCAATCAAGCCGCCGCGATAATAGTGACGTAACACCATTGGCGAGCTTTCATCCCCCACAAACCACGTAATATTTCGACCACGTGATTGGCCCAAAATTTTGTTTTGTTGCTGCCAATATTCTGGCGTAAACCATTGTGCATTGACATTAAGTTCAGGCGCATGGATCAACCATTGATTATGATGTGAGTGAATATGTGCGTTCAAAGAAATGGCCTATTGATATTTTTGATAATTCTATCACTGCCTTACTGGTAATCAACGGCTAAATTCGTGTTAAACTGCTGACAAATTTTCTCTAAGGCGTTAATTAATGAAATATCCTAGTGATTCACCAAAGTCGATTTGCATTCTGCGTCTGTCGGCTATTGGCGATGTGTGTAATTGTGTGGCAGCGGTGCAGGCAATGCAACGCAAATGGCCAGAAGCAAAAATCACTTGGATAATCGGCAAAGTCGAAGCAATGTTGCTTAAAGATTTACCGGGCGTCGAATTTGTTATTTTCGATAAAAGCGCTGGTAGACAAGGCTATAAAGATTTAAAAACAGCGCTTAACGGTCAAAAATTTGATGTACTACTGCAAATGCAAGTCGCGCTGCGCGCTAGCCTTGCAAGCTTATGTATTAAGGCGAAGTTTAAAGTGGGTTTCGACAAGGTTCGTGCGAAAGAAGGCCACTGGCTATTCGTTAATCGCCGAATTGCCAAACAACATCAAGCGCACGTACTCGATGGCTTTATGGCATTTGCTGAAGTTATCGGCGTAACTGATACAGCACCAACATGGCACATGCCGTTACCACGTGAAGATGACGAGTGGGCTAAAGCACGCTTTAAGAGCGACAAGCGCACTCTAGTTATCAGCCCTGCCGCGAGCAAAGCAGAACGTAATTGGCATGTGGAAGGTTATGCCAGCATTGCCGATCACGCCGCCCAAAAAGGCTGGAACGTGATTCTATGCGGTGGCCCAACGGAGCTTGAGAAAACTCTTGGTGAAGCTATTATCAGCCACTGTAAATCAACACCAAAAAACATGATTGGCGAAACAAGCCTCAAACAGTTATTAGGCATGGTAAAGCACGCTGATATCGTCTTGGCACCAGATACAGGTCCAGCTC
>MPDF01000171.1 GCA_001874365.1 Gammaproteobacteria bacterium MedPE
TCTGAGTTAACCCTTGCTCATTTCTAAAGCGCGCCATTGCAACACGACCAAGAGGCTGCGAACTACCGTTACTGTACGTCGCTTTAACCAGTCCATCAGGGCCAATTTCAACCCCCGTTAAACGACCCACAGTTAGACCATCTTGTTCCAATGACGTTACTTCAAAACCCGAAGAAAACTGTGTTGGGTTCTCTAATCGAACGTTAACATTTTGCGTACCATCGGCGCCTGAACTGTAAACGCCAGCACCAGGCGTACCTAAAGGTTCTAACACAATATCGGGATTAGCCGGTTGTTGATAAACACCGCTATTATTAAAGTTAACAATAGCGCCGACATGTGCAGTGCTAGCTGTCGCCGCCGTTAAGTTAGTCGTTGGAGCAACTGCATCAACTTTAGTACCATCAACGGCAGTGAACATTGCCCACTGATTTGGCGTTGTATCATCTTTCACAAAGTAACTGGTTTGCACATGTGCTTCACCTAACGAGTCATAGATGGTGATTGATGTTGAATGGTTGTAAGTTGCTGGGTCTGACAAGTCAAAATTAGCGATTGTTTTACCCGTTGCATTAGCCGGTAAATTAGCGGCCATATTAACCATCGCCGTTTTAACAGGAACACCAGCGGTTTCTGGAATTTGCATACCACTTGTTGATGTCAAATTAATGGCAGCTGACGTACCATCATTGTTTACAGGGTATGTTTGCAAGTAGTTACCGTTTGAATCAACAATAAAGTTTTCATTATTAAGCTTAAAGGCGCCGGCACGAGTAAAGGTTAAATCTTTCGAATCTAAACCGTCAGAAGTAACAAAAAAACCTGGGCCTGTTATTGCTAAATCCAGTGCGTTATTAGTAAACGATAAACTCCCCTGATGAAACTGTTGTGCAACTTGCGCGGTAGTAACACCATCACCTGCTTTAGTACTTGAATTAGTAAATAAAGAAGAGGCATATACATCGGCAAATTCTGCACGGGACTCTTTAAAACCAATGGTATTTACGTTCGCAATGTTATTCGCGGTAACATCGAGATCTTTCTTCGCTGCTGAGATACCACTTAATGCAATATTAAAAGACATGTTCGAATCCTCTTCTTAGATTAACTTTCGGCAACTGCTAATACTTCATTAAGCGAAATATTGCCGAGCCCTCTTAAATTTAAAATAACGCCGCCATTACCACTGCCTAAATTAACACTTGAAACATGGCTGTATGTAGACACGGCTAAATCTTGTTTTTCACCATCAACGGTACCGGTGGCTTTAATGGTATAATTCCCTTCTTTCAATAGGTCACCATTTTCGTTTTTACCATCCCAACTAAATTCGTTATTACCGGGATCTTGTTTACCAATATTGATAGTACGAACCAGTTCACCCGCTTCATTTTCAACATTGACAATGACATCACCACTTGATGATGCAGGCATACTAATAACAGCTTCAACGCCTTCAGCCGCAGGCTTATTAGTCACATTGGTAGGAATTAATACTTTTTGCCCAACTAACGTTGATGCTTGTAATGCTTGCGATGACGTCATTACTGTATTGAGGTTTTCAAACTCTTTAGTCATCGTATTAATACCTTCAACGGTACTAATTGACGCCATTTGCGATAGCATTTGGTCGTTATCAACAGGCTTTGACGGATCTTGTTGTGATAACTGCTGGGTCAATAACTTAAAGAAATCTTCTTGGTTAAGGGTTTGATTAGAGCCATCATCAACTTTGTATGGCTCTTCCTTTACTTTTAGAGAATCTAAATAAGCGTTACCTGTATTTACTGTTGTCATTTAGCGTCTCCTATTTACCCAGCTGTAATGTTTTCATAAGCATTTGCTTTGCCGCATCTGCCACTTGAACATTAGTTTGATAAGATCGTGAGGCTGAAATCATATTGGCCATTTCTTCCATCACATTAACATTTGGTTTGTAGATGTATCCGTCTTGATCAGCCATTGGATGATTAGGGTTGTATTCCATCTTTAAAGGATCTTGGTCTTCAACAATCCCAAGCACTTTCACCTGAACAGATTCTTCTTGTTGACCCGCGGCAGCTTTTTGCATCTCTGCGGCAAAAACAGGATGCCGCCCACGATATGTTTCTTCTGCACTGCTACTTACACTATTCGCGTTGGCAAGGTTTGACGCCGTAACGTTCAGTCGCAATGACTGCGCGCTCATGCCTGATCCTGCTACATCGAAGATATTATATAAGCTCATGATTATGATCCCTTGATGGCTAATCGTAGCCCTTTAAACTTGCCACCTAAAAACTGCAAGCTTGATTGATACTCTAATGCATTTTGCATATACAAGTTTCGTTCCACTTGTACATCAACTGTATTACCATCACCAGTATCTGGTTGATCTGGCACGCGATACGCTTCACCTGAATTATCTTTAGTGGTGATATTAAAATGTTTATCGTGAGTTCTTGCCATACTGGTAGACAAATTTTGTTTCGCAGATTTCATTGCAGTGGCAAAATCTAAATCACGTGCTTTATAGTGAGGAGTGTCAGCATTAACAATGTTACTTGCTAACATTTCGGCACGTTTAGAACGTACACCCACTGTGTATTGTGAAATGCCCAATGCTTTTTCAAATGAAATCGCCATAATTTTGTCTCTGATGCGTTTTACAGAGATAAAAGCAAACGATGTGCCAATGTGATATTAGAAAAGAAAAAAGGCAAGTAAACTTGCCTTTTTATAAGATGAGTTGCTAACTACAAAGCTTGGTAGACGATACCTGACGGGCATCGATTCATTTTAAAGTCATCCGTTAGCCCATTAATAGACTCAGATGCTCCTAACATCAAGTAGCCTTCTTTATTAGTCACCTTTGCAAAATTAGCGAAAATTTGCCGCTTAATTTCTGGCGAAAAATAAATGAGTACATTACGGCAAAAAACAATATCAAAGCGTCCGAGCAAACTAAAATTGTCTAATAAATTAAATGAACGAAATTTCACATGTCGTTTAACATCATCTTTAATAACATAACAATTATCACTGGCTGGATTAAAGAATTTTCTTAATCGCTCAGGAGATAAACCGCGCGACAAAGCCAGTTTGTCGTACTCGCCTTTATTGCAATGCGCCAACATACTGTCTGAAATGTCTGTCCCTAGCACCTCAAATCCAAATTTTAATGCGCCTGGATTTTTTTCTTTAAATTCCATACAAGTCATTGTAATCGAATATGGTTCTTGCCCCGAAGAGCTAGCAGCTGACCAGATTTTCAATGGTCGACCGATATTCGCAAACTCTGGCAACAAACGCGTGGTCAAAATATCAAACGGATATTTATCCCGAAACCATAATGTTTCATTAGTGGTCATCGCATCAATAACCGTTGAACGAAGTGCACGCTCATGAATCACCATCGCTTTTTTCACTAACTGAGACAAAGAATCACAGTTCGTTTCGCTAAGCAATGGAGATAGGCGACTGCGAACTAAGTATTGCTTACTCGCGCCAAGCACAATACCGCAATGCTTCTCTAAAAAAGTACAAAATTCCGTATATTCCTGAGGTGTTAAATCAACTTTATTCACTCGAAATTTCCCGAGCAGGCTCAGAATGTAAAATGTTAATATTTCGCTCAACCGCGCCTGCTAAATCATCCGGATTGAACTTGGCAATAAAATCATCTGCGCCGACGTTATCAACCATCGCTTGGTTGAATACTCCACTTAGCGAAGTATGAAGGATAACGCGTAAATCCTTCAGTTTTTCCTTGGTACGGATTTCAGACGTTAATGTATAACCATCCATCTCAGGCATTTCGATATCTGAAATTAGTAGGCCTATTTGTTCGGTAATTGAATCTTTACAATCACTGCTCATCTCAATAAGCTTATCTAACGCTTCTCGACCATTCTTCGCTTCAACAATTTCAAGACCAAGTGGTGTTAAAGCTCGCTTGATTTGATTAAGGGCGACCATTGAATCGTCAGCAATCATAATTTTCTTTGAAGTGCCTTTCACAATAGCTCTCGCTTCTTCAAGCACTTCATCAGTCATTTCATCTGTTGGTGGTGCTACTTCCATGAGGATTTTTTCAACATCTAAAATTCCCACCATTCCGTTATCAACTTCGGTAACGGCGGTCAAATAATTGGTTTTACCAGAACCTTCAGGGGGCGGCATAATTTGCTCCCAGTTCAAGTTAATTATGCGCTCAACAGAATCAACTAAGAATCCTTGAATGGAACGATTATATTCTGTGATGATGATGAAGCGATTTTCAATATCATCAATCATACGGCCACCAGTGGCCATACTTAAATCAATAACAGAAATAGTTTCGCCACGAATATGAGCAATACCACGTACTTCACGCGCTAAATTAGGTAATGAAGTTAAACGGGGACACTGTAGAACTTCTTTTACTTTAAATACATTAATGCCATAACGCTGCATGCCATTGAGCTTAAAAAGTAACAGCTCTAGACGATTTTGTCCTACAAGTTGCGTTCTTTGATTTACTGAATCTAGGACACCGGCCATAATAGCTCCATACAATAGACAGTTAGGGAAATGAGTTCGTTTATGGTAGATTCATCCTTGAATGTTATTGTGTACTTCACAATCACCTACCATGATTACAAACAGTACATTTAATACAATGATTAATTAATAAAATATAGTGACTTATGAATAGTGTCAAACAAAGTAACCAAATTAAGCATTATATGCACCGTTATAGTTTTCTAATCTTACTATCGGCTGTTATCGCTATTGGTTTAGCAAAAAATGTTGCTGCATCTCAGATATCAGTACACGAAAAAATAGAAAACGAAATTCATTCTTATATTAAAGCAAAAATCGACAAATCTCCCGATAAAAAAACAGAAATTATTATTTCACCAATCGATAGGCGAAAGAAACTGTCGTTTTGTAATAACAACCTTTCCATTGCGTTAGCATCAAAGAATGGACTCAAGCGAAATAATACCGTAAGCGTAGCCTGTAATGGCGCATGGCGTATTTTTGTTCCTGTAAAAGTAAAAACACTCTCTCCTATTGTCACTGCGAGGAAAAATCTTGCCGTTGGTGAGTTTCTTAACCAACAAAATCTTGAAATAAAATATATCGATACATCGTTAGTTATAGGACCAGTGGTATATAACATTGAAGACATAACTGGCTCTAAGGTAAAACGTTACATCCAAGGCGGACGACCATTATTGGCTAACTTAATATGTATGGTTTGTAAGGGCGAACAAGTCAATGTAATCGCTAAAAATGGGAAGCTGCAAATTAAGTCAACAGGACTTGCATTAAATGACGGCAGTCGAGGCCAAAAAATTTCCATTAAAAACAATAGTTCTGGTAGAATTATCGAAGCGACGGTTATGGCGGTTGGTCAAGCAGAAATAAATTTAAAAAAATACTAAAGTTATTTAGTGACTCGCCGATAGAGAGTTTGAAGAGGAATATTAATAGTAGAGGCTATTATGGCATTGGATATAAATAAGCTTGCGGGCAATCATAGTCAACAACTTGACAAGTTGAAAAATCAAGCGCAATCAAAAACCGAACAAGTTAAACAGCAATCTGTTCAACAACAGACTCAAACAGCTACACAAGCTAAACCAGAGTCAAAAGATTCAGTGTCTTTAACACAACAGGCACAACAGTTGCATAATATTCGAGAGAAGTTAAACAATACTTCCTCGGTAAACCAA
>MPDF01000172.1 GCA_001874365.1 Gammaproteobacteria bacterium MedPE
GGTGGCAAAGGCGCCTACCAAGTTTGATATATATATTTTATCTTTCATACAATTAATTATATGTGACTCAATCATAAAAATATAGTGACAATTATTTTTATTTGAATATTATATGACTGGATCATACATAAAACTGATTTAATAAGAGTATTAGTCATATTTAAGGTCACAAATCGAACTATTTTTTCATAATGGCGGCATGTGCATTCATTAGCACAGCACGACCAGCAATGACTGAGAATGAAAAACAAACAACACAACTTATGGAGTATCATAAAAAATGAAGACTGATTCAGAGAGATCACGTTATACAAAAGAATTTAAAACCATCCTCGGCAAAAAAATGGCTTATATAGATGAAGGAAGCGGAGATCCCATTGTATTTTTACACGGTAACCCAACGTCTAGCTATCTTTGGCGAAATGTAATGCCTTACCTTGAGGGGAAAGGTCGTTTAATAGCAGTTGATATGATTGGTATGGGAGACTCAGACAAGCTAGACAATACGGCAGATGGTAATTATTCTTTGACTGAAAATAGCAAGTACACTTTCGCACTTTTAGAAGCACTTGGTGTAAAGAAGAACGTCACTTTGGTTCTTCATGATTGGGGTTCTGGTGTCGGTTTTAATTGGGCGAATAATCACCAAGATGCGATTAAAGGCATTGCGTTTATGGAAGCAATTGTTACTCCTTTTCCTTCATGGGATGATTTTCCTAAAGAATTACATGGTCCTATTGGCATGCTACGTTCTCCAGAAGGTGATAAATTAGTGTTGGAAGAAAACTTCTTCATTGAAACATTATTACCAGCAACCATTTCACGCCCATTAAGCAAAAAGGAGCATGATGAATATCGTAGGCCATTTATTAAATCAGGAGAAACTAGAAGAGCCGCACTAGCGGGACCACGCCAGCTACCTATTGCAGGTGAGCCAGCCGATACAGTTGATTTAGTTGCAAGTTATGCAAAGTATTTAAAAAATTCAACGAACGTTCCAAAATTATTTATTAACGCTGAACCAGGTGCTTTTTTAGTTGGTTATGCACGTGATTTTGTTCGTACATGGCCAAATCTGAAAGAAGTAACCGTTAAAGGAAGTCACTTTATTCAAGAAGATTCACCAAATGAAATTGGAAGAGCGCTTGCTGAATGGTTACCAAAATAAACATATTAAAGTAAAAAATTCTACAAAATTACATACAAACATTATCAGCTAGGAATAAAAAATTAAAAAATAAGATTTTATTGATAATAGAGTCTATTGGTCTTTTTAGTGTTAAAAACGAGTAAATTTAAGTGAAAATTTGATTAACCTTTTATCCCCTCGTCACTCACTGAAATATCAAAGACTCTGCTTATTTAGGTAAAATGTTTATGTACATTGGCTATGATAAAAGATCTTAAAATTCATACCAATACAATGTCGTAAACGACTGCTGTAGTGACAAAGCGAACAACTACGTTTCAAAGTTATTTAAGATTTGTTAGCGCCAAATTATTATAATTGCATTGATACTTTCTTTTAATTCATTACAGACAGGTTTGCCTTTATATTTCCCTTCAACTTGTATTCCTTCGTTGATGTTCAGGTACAAAAAAGGCAACCGAAGTTGCCTTTTGAAAGACGTTAAATCAACGCTAAAACGTGTGGTCTTGTTGCTCTTTCTTACTGTGGCTTAATTTAAACACCACCACAAAGAACACAGGCACGAAGATAACCGCGAGTACTGTCGCCGATAACATACCACCAAATACACCTGTACCAATCGCATTTTGACTACCAGAACCAGCGCCTGTTGCGATTACAAGCGGGGTTACGCCAAGCATAAATGCCATTGATGTCATGATGATTGGACGTAAACGTAATTTAGCCGCTTGCAACGTCGCATCGACTAAGCTGTGTCCTTGTAAGTACAATGAGCGAGCAAATTCGACAATCAATATCGCATTTTTAGAAGCGAGTCCGATGGTGGTTAACAAGCCAACTTGGAAATATACATCGTTAGACAGTTCACGTGCTAGTGCAAAGCTCACCGCGCCCATCACGCCCAGTGGAACAACCAACATGACCGCGAAGGGAACACTCCAGCTCTCGTACAGCGCCGCTAAACACAAGAACACGACCAGCATCGACAATGCATAAAGCAGTGGTGCTTGTGAGCCAGATTGCTTTTCTTGCAGCGACATGCCAGACCATTCAAAACCAAAGCCAGCAGGCAGTTGTTTAACGTGCTCACTCATCGCCGCCATGGCGTCACCAGAGCTAAGTCCCGGCGCAGCCTGACCGAATATTTGAGCCGAAGACGCGCCGTTATAACGCTCTAATTTTGGCGGACCAAACACCCAACGGGCACTCGCGAATGCTGTAAATGGTACCATTTCGCCCTTGTTGTTTTTGACATACCAATATTTAATGTCATCGGGCATCATGCGATATGGCGCATCAGCCTGTACATAAACACGTTTAACGCGGCCACGCTCAATGAAGTCATTAACGTAGGTTGGTGCCCAAGCACTTGAGAACGTGTTGTTTACATCTTCGATTGATAAACCAAGCGCCATGGCTTTTTGTTGGTCAATATCAATCTTAAATTGCGGCGTGTCTTCTAAGCCATTAGGGCGAACGCCCATCAAGCGGGGATCTTGTGCCGCTAGTCCCAACAATTGATTACGGGCGGCGGTGAGCTTTTCGTGACCATGACCGCCTAAATCTTGCAGCTGGAAATCAAAGCCAGACGCAGTGCCTAACTCCATGATTGATGGCGGTACAAACGCAAAGGCAAAGGCTTCTTTGATGGTCATGAAATAACCCATGGCACGGCCAGCCACTGCGGTGACATGTTGATCGTCACGGGTTCGCGTATCCCAATCTTTGAGCTTCACAAACGCCATCCCATTATTTTGACCGTTACCGCTAAAACTAAAACCGATAACAGAAAACACAGACGAGACGTTTTCTTTTTCATTTTCTAAAAAGAATTTCTCAACTTTATCCATCTCTTTTAATGAACGCTCTGTTGACGCACCTTGCGGCAGCACTACCTGTGTAAACATGGTGCCTTGATCTTCATCTGGTAAAAACGAAGTTGGAAGGCGCTGGAACATCACCACAAGCACTGCGACTAAAATTCCGTATACCACCATCGTGCGGCCACTGCGATTAACAATCTTCGACAGGAATGATTGGTAACCATTGCTGGTGCGCTCAAAGTGACGATTAAACCATGCGAAGAACCCGCGTTGTGGTTTTTTGTGTTGATCTGGTGACTTTAACAACGTGGCACATAATGCCGGCGTTAATGTGAGTGCCACGATGACTGACAACACCATTGATGAGACTACGGTAATAGAGAATTGACGATAGATAACGCCTGTAGAACCGCCAAAGAATGCCATTGGTACAAACACGGCTGACAGCACCATCGCAATACCAATTAGGGCACTGGTGATTTGCTTCATCGATTTTTTGGTGGCTTCTTTGGGTGATAACCCTTCTTCGTGCATTACCCGTTCGACGTTTTCCACCACTACGATGGCATCGTCCACCAGCAAACCAATAGCGAGTACCATGCCAAACATGGTTAACGTGTTAATGGAGTAACCAAATATCGATAGCACGGCAAAAGTACCTAACAATACAACAGGTACGGCAATGGTTGGGATGAGTGTTGCTCTGAAGTTTTGTAAGAATAAATACATTACCAAGAACACCAGCAGTATGGCTTCAAGCAAGGTTTGAATAACCGATTTTATCGATAATTTTACAAACGGGGTGATGTCATACGGAAATACAACTTCCATGCCTTGCGGAAAATTCGGTTGCAGTTGTTTAATTTTATCACGCAACGCTTGCGCCGTTTCAAGGGCATTAGCACCTGCGGCTAAGTTAATACCAAAACCCGTGGCTGGGTTGTCGTTAAATTCAGCCACCATTTGATAGTTGTCACCGCCAAGCTCAATTCGTGCAACGTCTTTGAGTTTAATGGTTGCCCCACTCTCTTCAACGCGCAGCAGAATATTGCCAAACTGCTCTGGGGTTTCTAATCCCGTTTGCACGATAATGCTGGCGTTAATTTGCTGACCCGGCACACTCGGCGAACCACCAAGCTCACCTGCCGCTACCTGCGAATTTTGTGCGCGAATAGCTGACATGACATCAATGGCTGACAACTTATATTGATTGAGTTTTTCAGGGTTCATCCATACGCGCATCGCGTATTTACTACCAAAAAACTGTACCTGACCAACGCCGTTAATACGGCTTATTTGATCTTGAATATTGGACGCCATGTAATCGCCAATATCGACGCTATCAAGTTGATCATTAGTCGAGTAAAAACCAATAACCATCAAGAAAGCACTTGATGATTTAGTCACCTGAACGCCATTTTGTTGCACTTTTTGAGGCAATAGTGGCATGGCGGTTTGCAGTTTGTTTTGCACCTGAACCTGTGCGATATCAGGGTCTGTTCCCGCATTAAAGGTAACTGTAATGGCCGCCCCGCCCGATGAATCACTGCTGGCAGAGATATATTTTACATTATCAATACCACTGAGGTTTTGTTCTATCACCTGAACAACGGTGTCTTGCACTACTTGTGCTGACGCGCCAGAATAAAACGCACTGATGGTTACTGATGGCGGCGCAACATCTGGGTATTGTGAAATCGGCAAACGAAATATGGATAATATGCCCACCAACATGATCATGATGGCAATAACCCATGCGAGGATCGGCCTTTCTATAAAACTTTTAGCCATGAGTTATCCTTCTTGCGCTTTATTTGCTTGCGGAGCAACAGGCACGACAGTCATTCCCGGGCCAATTTTTTGTAAACCAGTCGTAATAACTTTATCGCCACTTTCAAGCCCTGTTAGCGCTAACCAATCTTGACCAAATGAGCGCCCAACAGTGAGCTGCTTAATGCCTACCGTATTATCTTTTAATAGAACGAAGACGTTTGCTTGCCCTTGTTTGTCAAACGAGACGGCGCTTTGAGGCACTAATATTGAGTTTTCTCGAGTCGCTTGCGTTAAATCGATTTGCGCAAACATTCCCGGTAATAATTCATGTTTTGGATTATTAAACTGAGCACGTAACGTGACTGTATCGGTGCTAACATTAGTTCGTACTTCATTAAACTTTAGCTGTCCCAGCTGTGTATAGTTGTCGTTTTTACTAAAACTCAATTGAGCCGTTTGCTCAACATGAGTTAGCTCACCGCTGGCTAATCGTCTATTGATATTGCGTAGTTCTGTATTGCTTTGCACCATATCAAAGTAAATAGGATCGAGTTGCGTAATCGTTGTCAACATTTGCGATTGCGCGGCAGTGACTAGCGCACCAACAGTAATGTTAGATTTACTAATCTGTCCACTAATCGGCGCTTTCACTTTAGTGTATGCAATATCGACTTGTGCCTTGTGAATCGCCGCTTTTCGAACATCTATTTCAGCAACCATTGCTAGGTAGTTTGCATTGGCTTGATCATATTGCTGCTGGCTAGCTGCTTTATCTTTTAACAATTGTGTATAACGTGACACTTCAGCTTTTAACGAACGTAGATTTGCTTGGCTTCGCACTAACTCAGCTTTCGCCGATGTTAAATTGGCTTGGTAAATCGTATCGTCGATTTGATACAACGCTTGGCCAGCCTTAACGACTGAACCTTCTTCAAATAAAGGATCGGAAGA
>MPDF01000173.1 GCA_001874365.1 Gammaproteobacteria bacterium MedPE
CGTGTTGTATTACGAATACGGCGATAGGCGTCAGCACTGCGATCTAAAATTTCATCAGACACCGTCATTTCAGCCGTGTAGTTTGCAGAAGCAACCCATAAACGCAGAATATCAGCACCTAAACGGTTAACTACTTGCTGTGGTGACATTACGTTACCTAGCGACTTAGACATTTTCTTGCCATCACCATCAACGGTAAAGCCATGAGTCAGTACTTGCTTATATGGCGCTTTGCCATTCATTGCAACAGATGTCATTAATGACGATTGGAACCAACCACGGTGTTGATCGCTACCTTCAAGGTATAAGTCAGCAGGGCCGGTTAATTCTTCACGCGCATCAACAACACACGCATGAGTTACACCAGAATCAAACCATACATCTAATGTATCGCTTACTTTAACGTACTGCTCACCACCTTCGCCTAGGAATTCACTTGGTTCGATATCAAACCATGCTTGAATACCTTCTTTCTCAATCAGCTTGGCAACTTGCTCAAGTAATTCAGAAGTATTCGGGTGTAATTCGTTAGTGTCTTTATTGATAAATACCGTTAATGGCACGCCCCACGTACGTTGACGTGATACACACCAGTCAGGACGGCCTTGTACCATTGTCTCGATACGCTGTTGACCCCAATCAGGGATCCATTGTGTCTTTTCGATTTCGCCAAGCGCTGCATTACGCAAGCCATTTTTGTCCATACTAATAAACCATTGCGGCGTAGCACGGAAAATAATTGGCGTTTTGTGTCTCCAACAATGCGGGTAGCTGTGCTCTAACGGCTGATGTTTCAGTAGCGCATTCTTTTCTTTAAGCACTTCAACAATGGCATCATTGGCTTTAAAGACATGTTGACCAGCAAATAGTGGCGTATCGTCCAAATACACACCATTAGCACCCACAGGGTTAGCCACTTCGATGTTGTATTTGTTACCAACCACGTAATCTTCTTGACCGTGGCCCGGCGCTGTATGAACGATACCCGTACCTGAATCAGTAGTAACGTGCTCACCTAAAATAACTGGTACATCAAAATCATAGAATGGGTGGTTAAAGCGAACAAGCTCTAACGCACTGCCATCACATTGACCTAGTACGCTGTAGTCTTCAACGCCATAACGCTCCATCGCGCTATCCATTAAGTCACGCGCTAAAATTAAGCGCTCTTTCACGCCATCTTTGGTCAGCTGAATTAACACATACTCAACTTTTTCGTGCATTGATAACGCGCGGTTAGCAGGCAGTGTCCAAGGGGTCGTGGTCCAGATAACGGTAGAAATAGTGCCTTCGCCGCCATTAGCAGCATCGATGCCCATTTTATCAAGGATTTGTGCTTCATCGACCGCGTTAAAACGCACATCGATTGCTGGTGATTTTTTATCTTCGTACTCTACTTCAGCTTCAGCCAGTGAAGAACCACAATCTAAACACCAGTGAACTGGCTTAGCGCCCTGTTGTAGGTGCCCATTGTCGATGATCTTGCCCATTGAACGAACAATGTTTGCTTCAAAATCAAAGTTCATCGTTTGATAAGGGTTTTGCCAATCGCCAAACACACCTAAACGGATGAAGTCTTTACGCTGACCATCAACTTGACGCTGTGCATAAGCACGACATTTCTTACGAAATTCCGCTTCTGAAATTTTATGACCCGGTTTGCCATGTTTCTTCTCGACTTGCAGCTCAATTGGCAAGCCATGACAGTCCCAACCAGGAATATACGGTGCGTCAAAACCAGCAATGGTCTTTGACTTAATAATAATATCTTTAAGAATTTTATTTACTGAGTGACCAATATGAATATCACCGTTGGCATAAGGAGGGCCATCATGTAATACGAAACTCTTGCGGCCTTTTCTTGCTGCACGAATTTTTCCGTAAAGATCCGCTTTGTCCCATGCTTTAAGCATCATAGGTTCGCGGTTTGCCAAATTTGCCTTCATTGAAAATGAAGTTTTTGGCAGGTTTAAGGTCTTCTTGTAATCACTCATTATTACTCACGCCCATAAAAGGTCTATAAATTAGTCGGTCTATAAATTAGTAGCTCAATATCATTACCCAGCAAAATATGCTTTTGCTGAGATGACATCCCTTTCAATTTGTTGCTTTAACAAATCAAAAGAATCAAATTTCTTCTCATCTCTTATTTTATGAAGTACATGAGTATCTAAGCATTTACCATAGATATCACCTTCAAAATCAAAAAGATGTATTTCTAACTGAATACGAAGTCCATTAACGGTTGGTCGCTTACCAATGTTAGCGACGCCTTTGTATTCTTTATTTTCTAAATTCACGCTAACCGCAAAGACACCTTGAACCGGTGACACCTTGCGATCTAATGCAATATTTGCTGTAGGAAAGCCAATGGTGCGGCCCTTTTTATCACCGTGGCGTACACGCCCACTAATAATAAACGGATGCCCCAGCATATCCGTGGCGCTCGTCACATCACCGAGTGCTAGTTTTTCACGAATAAGCGTACTACTCACCCGATGATTCGATACCTTTAAGCTTTGGGTACTGACCACTTCAAAACCATGCTCTTTACCCGCAGCCACCAGCATCTCGAAATTACCTTGGCGCTGATAACCAAATCGAAAATCGTCGCCAACCACCAGAAATTTCACACCAAGCTTTTTAACTAATAACTGTTCAATAAACTCTTGTGCCGTCATTGCTGAAAATTTGCTATCAAAACGTACACACAATAAGCGTTCAATATTGTAACGCTCAAGCAAGTTTAATTTATCGCGTAAGCGCGACAATCTTGCAGGTGCTTTGCTAGCATTAAAAAGCTCTTGAGGTTGCGGTTCAAAGGTCATTACCGTGCTCGGTAGTGATAGCGTTTTAGCTTGTTTTTTCAATCCATTAAGCACTTCTTGATGGCCCAAATGAACACCATCAAAATTACCAATAGTTAATACACAACCACGCGTTTGCGTATCGATATTGTGTATTCCACGAATTAATTGCATAAAACCAAGCTATCTCTTGCACTATAAAACTGGCGGATTATATAACATTAGTACCTAGGGCGCAGTAAAAATAGTCGACCTATTTAGCATAAAATAAAATCTATTCTTCTTGCCAAGATACGCGTTTAATTGACGTATTATTATATTGGCGTTTAGTGAAGATAATTGTGTTGTCATCAACTACAGAAAAGTCACGTTGTTTAAATGGCGTGGCGATACTTTTAACCTCTCCAGTTTCTAACGACATTCGATAAAAGCTTTTTAATGCATCGGTGCCATAGAGATATTTTTCTGACATGTTAACGAAAACCAGTCCCGTTATCGGTAAGGTAACCGCATATTCACGTCCACTTTCAACATTGATTAATTGCTTCTCCGCCAAATAAAAAACATTCCCTAAACCATCTGCCAATAGCTTTTTAATATCTGTCGCTTCAATGGACGTTATTTGCCGAGTCATCAAATCGAACCGTGCTAGCTGCTTCTGGTCATTAACCACACTGGTGAAATATATCCACTGTGGTTTACTGCCCCATTTCATCGAGGTAATGCTGGCATTAGCCAACTCAATAATTGAGTGAACGTTATTTGTTGCTAGTTCAAGGAATGCTATTTCATTGTTCCTTAAGAAGAGTAACCGCTTACCATCAGGAGAAATTGTTAATTTTCTTAACTTAGCTTCATCATCAAAATAAGTGAGTTGTTGTAACTCTTTATTATCACTCAACCATATTTGATTGTGGCCAGTGCGATTGGATACAAAATAATGACGATGTTGTTCTGAATTAGTCGTTTCAGGGAAGAAATCACTACTATCAGTTGCATGTAAGTAGTCAAACTCTGATGCAGTTTCGCTAAATAAGTGTTGCCCCATGACCAGTTGATACTGTTGTAAATTTTGTTGTGCAAGTAATAGTTGGTTGTCAAACTCTAATGCTGAATAGAAAGGCTTAACATTTTGAGGCAACATAACGATATCAACGACTTTAGATTCAACATTAATTTTAATGAGCTTATTAAACTCATTGACGAGCAAATGTTCTCCATCATCAAACCAATTAAGCGAAAAATTCAAATGCTCAGCTGACATTTGATGTAATAAACGCGTTTCTAGGGTTATTAAATCAATAATGTAGACTCGCATAGGTGCTTTAACTTGCGCTTTTAAATAAGCTAAAAATCGTCCATCAGGTGAAAGACGAAGTTGAATAGCCCCACTTGGGTTGTCACTTGGTGGGACTAAAATCTTGGCACGATGTGTTTTCAAATCGTATTGATAAATAGCAGCGCCTGCAAATCCTTGTACCAATTCAGTGTAATACAAGTAATTAGCCTCACTATCTAGCTGACCATAACCATTACGGACTGAACTACAAGACTTAAGCTTAGTTGGCGGCATTAACTCAGGGAAAGCCGTCAAATCAAACAGTGCGTACTGACATTCCTTTCGCTCAATATTGACTAATTGCGTTAATAATTTGTTTTTGTTTAGTTGCCACGATAATCCACCAACTTGGTAGTCAGGTACTTTTAGGATAACTTCCGCCTGATCACTAGAACGCTTAACATGCGTGTTGACGACGCCTTGATAGAGATTACTATACGCAAAAAATTCTTTGTTAAACGACAACAGTGGATTCGATTCTGCTCCTTGATTCCAAGTGGCAGACGTAACAGAAAACTTGTAATCCTTTGTTGGCGTATCAATCTTCGCAATTGCAATATCTGACGGCGCTGATAATTGGTTGGCGTCTGTTTCGGCAAACCATAAATATCCGACGATAATCAAAAGCAAAGCAATAATGCTCGTTAAAACAATCGTCATTTTATTCGCTTGCGCATTGTCACTATTAGGTGTCAATGAATGGGCTGGTACAGCCATTTGTGGGTTCAGTGATTCATTGCCGTGAGTATCATTTTCAAGCGTCTCATTACTTTTATTGGTAATAGGAGTTTCAACTTCACTCTCTTGAGATTGAATACTAGAAGTCTCTGATTGTTGCACATCATTGGCGATTGCTACTGGCAAGACTTCAACAGTTAAACTATAGCCCTTACGATAATGAGTTTTAATCATTCCAGATTTAAATTCTGGATGACTCAACTGCTTTCTCAATTCAGAAATCGCTCGATTAATTGCATTATCATCGACAAATGATTGCTGCCATACCTGCTCGACTAATTCTTGGCGAGTAATTATTCTGGTTTCATTGCTAACAAAATAGCTAAGCAGTTTAAAACTAAGAGGGTCTAGCTCTCTTTCTGAGCTATCTGACGTAATAAGACAACGTTGACCAATAAAAAGCCAAGGCCCTAATTTAACATTCACTAATTCTTCCACCCGAACCACTTTTGGCCGCAAAACGACAAAATACTGTTAAACAGTTGATATAAAAATATTTAACGCTAAACCTTATCGAGAAAAAATATCTTCATAAGGATTTAATAAGGTTTCAATAGTAAACCAATTATATTAATAAAAACAACGATTAATGTGACTTAATAGTTATAAATTGATTCCTCATGCTTTGATAAGCGACTTTCCCCAAAATTCTCACTAATCTTGTCCCCATCAAATCGAGGCAGCAAGTAAACAGCTTCTCTATTTAACAAAAATTACTTAACAAATTTATCCAAAGAGGACATACACATGACTAACAAAAACATTAACTTAATCGCATTAAGTACTGTACTTGTAGCAAC
>MPDF01000174.1 GCA_001874365.1 Gammaproteobacteria bacterium MedPE
TTAGTTGATGCTCGTTGCGTCGAACCTTGTTCGACGGACTTCACATCAAGTGAGTTGGACACAGCTCTTACGCATTACGATAATTGCTCCTTGCAGGCGCCTGCGCTCACGGCAGGTCTTAATATCAATACTAGATAGATTTATTACACTTTCTGGTTGTGCAAGTACCTGAGGGCTTGAAATGAGTGTGATGGCTATGGATTTTAATTTTTTATAGTGAAGAAGCTTTCTGTGCGAAGAGCAATAATAACGCCATTTAAATAGCGAGATTTTAAGGGAATATTATTCTGGGTAATAAAAAGCCAGCTTGATGCTGGCTCTTATTCGAAGATTATTAAATGAAGACTACGCTTTGATTTCTCTTGGTAGGGCTAAGTTCAAGATTATTGCGACTAGTGCACATAGGCTAATACCTTGGATATTATACCCGCCGAAATTTAGCGCCATACCACCGATGCCAAATACTAAAACAATGGCAAAGATGATGAAATTACGCGGTTGTTCAAAGTCGACTTTGGCTTTGATTAAACTGCCTAAACCAACGCTCGCAATCAAACCAAATAACAGCATCATGATGCCACCCATAACGACAGGTGGAATAGTTTGCAGTAAAGCACCTAATTTGCCTACAAACGCCATTAGGATTGCGCTAATCGCAGCCCAAGTCATGATGCGCGGGTTAAAGGCTTTCGTTAGCATTACTGCGCCAGTAACTTCCGAGTAGGTGGTGTTTGGTGGGCCGCCCAGCATTGAGGCTGTAGTCGTTGCTACGCCATCACCTAGTAGCGTGCGGTGAAGTCCGGGTTCCTTTAAATAGTCTTTGCCTGTAGCGCTGCCAATTGCTAATACGTCACCAATGTGTTCAATCGCTGGTGCTATCGCAATTGGCAACATGTAGATAATCGCTTGCCAGTGAAACTCTGGTGCGGTGAAGTTTGGCATCGCAAACCAAGGCGCAGCAGCTACTGACGAAAAGTCGATAATGCCGTAATAAAGAGATATGCCATAGCCAACAACAATGCCGCCAAGTATAGGGACTAATCGCATAAAGCCTTTACTAAACGCAGAAATAATTAGCGTCGCAATCAATGCGGGTAATGAGATGGTGAGTGCAACTTGTGGATCAACGAGTTGAGCGCTGGCGTCTCCTGTTTTACCCAATGCCATGTTCACAGCGACTGGCGCTAACGAAAGTCCTATCACCATAATGATTGGGCCAGTCACGATCGGTGGTAGGTATTTATGAATAAAGTCAGTACCGCGTAGTTTAATGACACCGCTAAATAGCGCGTAAACAACACCGACAACCATTAAAGCACCCATAGTTGCAGGAATGCCCCACGTTTGTGTGCCGTACATAATAGGCGCAATGAACGCAAATGATGAGGCTAAAAATACGGGGACTTGTCCTTTGGTCACTAGTTGAAACAGTAATGTGCCAATGCCTGCGGTGCATAGTGCAACGTTAGGATCGAGCCCGGTAAGAAGCGGCATTAATACTAGCGCACCAAAAGCAACAAACAGCATTTGTGTACCAGTGAGGATCTCTTTAATAAGAGAGCCTTTTGATTGGGTGGAGTTCATTTTTAGCCTCGTTATTTGGTGCCGAAGATCTTGTCACCAGCGTCACCAAGGCCTGGAAGAATATAGCCAGCGTCATTTAAACAGTCATCAATTGAGGCTGTGTATAGTTCTACGTCAGGATGAGCTTCATTAAGTGCTTTTACGCCTTCTGGCGCTGCAACTAGTACTAGCGCTTTGATATTAGTACAACCGCGTTCTTTCAATAGGTTAATGGTTTCTACCATTGAACCACCTGTTGCTAGCATTGGGTCGATAACTAGGGCTAAACGTTCGTCAATTTGAGCCGCTAGTTTTTCAAAATAAAATACCGGCTCAAAGGTTTCTTCGTTACGGTACATACCAACCACTGAAATTCGAGCACTTGGAATCAACTCCAATACGCCGTCCATCATGCCTAAGCCTGCACGTAGAATAGGCACTACAGTGATTTTTTTACCTTTGATTTGTTCTACGTCGATTGGGCCGTTCCAACTCTCGATTGTTGTTGTTTCCATTTCAAGGTGTTTCGTTGCTTCGTAGGTGAGTAATGTTCCCACCTCTGACGCCAATTCACGGAAGTGTTTAGTGCTAATTTTTCCTTTTCTCATTAAGCCAAGTTTGTGTTTGATAAGAGGGTGGTTTACTTCGATAGTGTTCATGTGAGACTCCAAAATGAGAAAGGTTGGGTAGTTGCCCATTGTGGGTGGGCAATTTACCGCATATTTTATGGAGCGAGTTGTGCTGGATCAAGTAATATTGTGAATTAGATCACTTAAATATTCAGAGAGTTAATTATTAACCAATCCCGTGTTTTTCTAGGCGATATAAAAATGCTTTATAACCTAGTTCTAAAAATTTTGCCGCTTTGGTTTTATTGCCACTGTTTTGCCTGAGTGCATCTTGTAGACATTGTTTTTCGAATGCTTCCCAATTGATCCCTGTGCTTGGGAGGGTGAATTGTTGTTGGCCGTTTTTGGTTGTACCCAGTCCGTTGATAAGTTCTTGCTCATCATCGAGTAATATAAATCGCTCGACGCGGTTGCTAAGTTCTCGTACATTGCCTGGCCAATGAAAATCTAAGAGTTGTTTTAGTATGTTTTTTTCTATGGTTGGCTGTGGGCTGTTATATTGCGCTGCAAATTTTTGAGTAAAGTGGGAGAGCAGTTTTGGAATATCTTCCCGTCGTTCACGTAGCGGTGGCATAACTAAGGGAACTACGTTGAGGCGGTAGTAGAGGTCTTCTCTAAACTCGCCTTGTTGAGACATTTCAACTAGGTCTCTATGGGTAGCGACCACAACGCGCACGTCAGGTTTTAGCTCTTGATGGCTACCCACCGGAACAATGGTTCCTTCTTGTAGAAATCTCAGTAATTTTGCTTGCAGAGATAAAGGAAGTTCACCTATTTCGTCGAGAAACAAGGTGCCTTGGTGAGCGGCTTGGATCTTGCCTTCTTTATCGCTATCAGCGCCAGTATAGGAGCCCTTTAAAGCGCCAAATAACTCCGCTTCTGCGAGAGACTCTGGGATAGCACCACAGTTGATGGCAATAAATTTACCTTGCCGATGAGAGAGTTCATGTAATGCTCGAGCAGCGAGCTCTTTACCTGTGCCACTTTCTCCGTTTATCAACACCGTGGCGTTGGTGTGAGATACGCGTTTTAAGCGTTCAAATACTTTAGTCATGCTGCTGGCATTACCGATGATACCAGCGAGATTGTTTTGCTGGACTAAAGCTTCGTTAAGCTGGGTGTTTTCACAACGAAGTTGATTTGCTTTAAGTGATTTTTCTATGGAAAGTAGTAATGCCTGACGCTGAAATGGTTTCGCGAGGTAATCGTCTGCGCCAGCTTCCATTGCCTCGACAGCGTGGGCGATAGTGCCATAGGCGGTAGCGATGGAAAAACCTATATGCGGATAATTTTTTCTAACAAAACTGAGTAGATCGATACCGCTTAAGTTACCAAGCTTCCAGTCACTGAAAATTACGTCAATGGGTTGTGATTTCAAAATGAGAATCGCTTCTTCAACACTTGCGCTGCTAACGACTTGATAGTTGTCGCCATCCACAATAGTTTCAATAATATTGCGTTGTTGTTCGTCGTCTTCAACGATCAGTAGATTAATCATGCGCTGTCTTCTTGGTTAATTGAATTGAGAATAATAGTAGCAATGGTGCCGTTTGGTTGATTGGCAGTGAGACTTATGTCACCTTGGTAATGGAGTTGGCAGAGGCGTTTGGCAATGTACAGTCCCATACCTGCACCCTCTGCTTTTGTGGTGATATGTGGCTTGAATAGTTTGTCCTGTATTTTAGCGTCAATTCCACTGCCATTGTCTTGCACGCTAATCGTTGTCGTTGTTCCCGTTTTTTCTGTGTTGATATTAATCGTGGCGTCACTAGAAGATGCTTCGATTGCATTGGTAACGATACTGTGGATGATAGAGCGGACTTCACTTTCATGACCGTTAAAACATAGTTTTGTGTCACCATTGATGCGAACCGTGTGACGACTTGTTGCCGCGACTTCAAGCACAATATCTTGGATAACATGGTGAAGATTAAATTTGGCTGGACTAAGTGATTCGTCTGCCGCAAGGGTCAATAATGATTTGATGGTGTTATCCATGGCGGTGATTTTCTCACGTGCAGCGCTGGCGAGTCGTTCCCGCTGTTGCATGGTCAAATCTGATTGTGCCATTTGTTCTAGCGAGAGACCAATGGTATTGATTGGATTACGTAGTGCATGTGCTAGTCCCCGTGTCATTTCGCCAATGTCTGACATGTGTTGGACATTGGCGTAATGTTTTGATTGTTCGTCAAGCTCTGCAAGGCGCTTGGTCATTGTGTTAAATTGCGCCAGTGTTTTGCGCGTTTCAGCGATGCCTTGTTCTTGCAATGACACGTTGAAGTCGCCTTTTTCTAACTGGTTAAAACCATGCTTTAGCTGTTTTAGTGGTTCACTGATGTGTTTAGCCATAAAGTAAGCCGCGATAAGGCCGAAACTCGCCATGGCAAAGGTGAGGATAAATAAGTTGTTAAAGTAGGTGTTGGTTGCCGCGTTTTGTTGTTGAAATTCAAACGTTTTTTGCTCAAGACTATCCTTAGTCTGCTTGATTAACGAAAAGCTCTCGTGATCGTCATTTTGCACAATGTCGATAGCGTTGAGTAGCATCTTGAGATCTTGATTTTCTATTGCTTGATCAAAATGAGGTGTCAGCTCGATGACAGGTTTTCCGTTGTCTACCTCTAGCGAGTAGTAGTCGTTAATTTTTATGATCTTTCGTTCTGGTTGAATGATCCTAATATTATAAAATTGATTAAGTGACGCATTTGCCATGAGTTTCTTGGCTGTCTCGTCATTCATTGGTGCTTGTTCTAAACTCTCTTGCGCAAATTCAATAATTTGAGCTGAAAGTGCCTTTGAGGTCTGCTGGATTTCCTGATTGACTTGATCTTGTACATAAGACACGAAACTAAGTTGTACGGCTGTTAAAGTCAAAATGATAAATGCGATCAGCAAGAAGATGTAACGCTTTAAAGACATGTGATTCCTTGACTGGAGGACGATTAATTACAATATATTGTTTATTCAATACTCAGGCCAGAACAGATAGCTAAGTTTAGACTTATAAAATCAATCAGTTAAATTTATTTTACGAGATATTATTTCAGTTTGTATTTCAGTGTATCCCCATATCAGGATAAGATATCCTGATATGGGGATATTTTCCATCTCTATTTGTAATGGATATTTAAATGTGTTTATCTAATTTATTGTTATATATGGATAATTTTAAGTTGGTACGTTGCTTGTATTTATCGTGATAAATCATGACAAACGATAAACGGAGAATGTAATATGTCAGTTTTTTCAAAATCAATTATTAACACGATAGTAGCTTCAATTTTTGTAATCAACGGTCCTTTGTATGCAGAAGAAAAGGCATTTGTTGAGGTTGAAAAGGAAGTCAAAGAACAGAAGACAAAGAAGAAAACGA
>MPDF01000175.1 GCA_001874365.1 Gammaproteobacteria bacterium MedPE
CGTCTCGCCACGCGTAAGTCACTTTCACAGACCACACATCATCTTCATAAAACGCTTGGAAGTTAGCAGAATCGCTCAGTCCTTCAAGTGGAGTTTGCTGCTCTAAACTACTCACATCAAATTCCACATCACCGTCAACCAAGGTAGCGTTAACACCTAAGCCAAAGCCTGACTCACCAAATAAATGCTGCACCGCAACTTCAATGCCTTGTACTTCTTTTTCATCACTGCTGTTAAAAGGCTGACTAATATCCCATTCAATGAGCGGATCATCTGAATTTGGCGTAATAAAACCACCTTCATTCAATGTCGCACCATTGGCTTGCATTTGTGCAAAAATAACATCGTTGGTTGCTTGTTCACCGCGAGCGACGATGTCAGATTCTGCTTGTTGCCACCTTGGCCCCTGATAAATATCGTGGAACCCGTCAATCGTTGTGGAGACAATGCGATTACCAATAAAATTCTTCACTTTTTTATTAAAGTAACCTACTGACGCATAACTACCCGGCGCATAATAATAGCTGTACACCAAATCTAAATTTGTTGATTCATATGGCTGGAGGTTTGTATTGCCTTGTACCCCATTGCGAGAGCCAATTTTGGGACTACCAGATAATGTTCGACCGCCCGCAAGCGAACCTAATGGCCCACGCGCGATGGATTTACCCCATGAGAACCTAACATCCATCTCATCATTTAGGTCAACTTTAAGATCCATCATCGGTAAGACAACATCGTGTTCACCTTCTTGGGTCAAAAAGTTATTTTCACCGGGTAAATACTGAGTAAGCCATTCACCGCCACCTTTCCACCAAACTTGAGTTGGCACAGGCTGAAGCACACTACTAACAACATCAGTTTCTTCATATCGAAGACCAACGTTTAATGACACGGCATAATCCGATACATCAAATTCCCATTGAGAATCGATATACAAACTCGTTGTCGTCTCTTGCACTTCGCCCTGTGATTTTGTGCCTAATGGATGAGTAGCTGATGTATCAAAATAATCGTCGCCACCTAACTGTTCGTTGGTTAAGAATGCTTTAGAGCGTGCTACGACTTCATCAAAGTCGAATGTGTAATAATAATTTGACCCAAGGTTACTGCCTCCTCCAGCAAGTTCATTAAGAAAATTATCAGTATTGTTATGCACAAACATACTATCTGGGAACAGTTCGGTGTATGACGGGTTAAATAGGAAACCACCGATTAAACCACTCCATGAGTTTGAGCCACCGATAGTTTGTTTGGTATGCGCTGCGCCAAAATTGACGGTCACTAACGGAATATCAAATGAGTTTTCCCAGCTGCCATTAATTTGTGTTTGTTTGACGCCTGACTCACCTGGCGAATGGACAAACTGACTAAAGTGAGAGTCCATTTCACTTGGTGCTAATACCGTCGTTCCGTTGTTCCAGTAAATAATGCCTTGGGGCACTTCCCCCTCACGATAATCATAGGTCTTAGTTCGTAGCTGGTCAGAACCCAATACAAGCGATCCATAGCTTCCCAAATTCTTATCGGCACCGTTATCTGCGCTACTTGTCGAATCGTGATAATCCAAAGAAAGCGCGAGTGATTCATTCACTTGCCACGCAATATTAAGCCCAACAGATTCCTCTTCAAATTCAGTCGTGCCTCGTGAAGCCGTAAAAGAGCCATCATTGCCGCTCATATCAGCAAAAATAGCGGTACCATTAGCATCTAACTCATAAGCATTGATGTTACCGCCATAATCATTCCACATCCCCCAACTAATAGCGTTGGTAGCTACCTTTGCGTCACTACGTACATAGTCGGCACTGATCACCACGCTATCAATTGGCGCGAATTGCAACGTAAGGCTTGAATTAACGCGTTCTCTGGCAACATTTTCAATGCCGTAATTCATGTCTCGCGGAAAAAAGTGTGGCCCAATCGGGTTACCTTCACTATCTTTAGCCCGTCTATCAATGACGTTTTCTTCATCTAATGTCGGCAATGCAACGTTTGCTTGCCACCCCTGAATATTCGCGGATTGCTTTTGAAAATCACGACGATGGTGTACATACGAAAACGCCACACCAAACTTTTCATCAGCAAAGGTATTACTATAAAGTGCACTGTACTCTGGCGTAACATCACGACCTTCAACATTAGAGGTATCGTTAATGGCTTTGGCCGATACCGAATAGCGTTGCCCTGGATTATCTAGTGGTTTAGTGGTCACAATATTGACGGTTGCCCCCAAGCCTCCTGTGGGGTTGGTCGCTCGTGCAGATTTGTGAACCTCTAAGGTGGTTACATTATCAGAAGATAGATTCTCTAAATTGTACGATCGCGTGTTTCCAGATCCAGGCATTTGTCGACCATTAAGCGTCACCAAGTTAAACGCAGGACCAAATCCGCGAACCGTTATTTGACTGCCTTCGCCATTAGCCCGACTAATGGTTACACCAGGAATTCGCTGTAACGATTCAGCTAAATTGGTATCGGGAAATTTCCCCATATCTTCGGCAGAAATAAGGTCAACTACACCTTTTTCTTCGCGGCGTAAATCCATTGAGCGAATTAGTCCGCCGCGAATACCGCTAACTTGGATGGTTTCAACCTCAGCTTTCTTTTCTTTTTTCTTATCATCATTGTCTGCAGCGAATGCTTGCGAGTATGAGCCACTTAACAGCACAGCTGAAACGCATAAGGCAAGGCGACTTTTTGTAAAATTGATAGTATTCATAATATTCCTACTTTACTTATTCTTTTCATTATTGAGCAATAAAACATCTAGAGCGTTAAAATTAAGGCTGACCGATTATCACGTTATCAAGTCGGTAAACGGCGCCTTCGCCCGTGCCCCATGCTGGAAAAACCATCACTACATCGATTTGACTAATATCGAGTCCTGCATCAAATAATGCTTGTAAAGAATAGGTATAAGTTTGCCATTGCCCTGTAACCGGTGCTGCGCCTTCATTACTTGCGCTAAGCGCTAACTCAACTGCCGCTGATGCATCACCTGATTCAATTTTAAACATCCAAACTGAATCACTATCATTTGGTGGCGTTACCACTTTCATTTCAAATTGAACCACGCCGTCGCTCAGTGCGGAAGAAGCATCTAAGTACACGTCATCGTCTGCCAAAATACCCATTACTGTTGGTGATGCACCAATAACGAACTCGGCTGTCATACCATGTGCGGTATCATCATTTTCAACCGTTGGCGTAGAGCCCGCACAACAATCCCAAATACTCCATTGCTGTGCTGGTGAATCAGCAAACAGAATTTGCTTGGTTGTTGCGGGTTGATCATTGGGGTTATATATTTTCACGTTATCAACGTGATAAACCGCGCCCTCCCCTTGACCCCATGCAGGGAATATCATTAACACATCAATTGCACTAACATCCAAACCTGCGTCAGCCAGATCAGACAATTTAAAGGTGTAGGTTTGCCACACTCCTTGAACAGGTATCACACCTTCAACAGATGCTGAGAGCGCAAGTTCAACCGGCGTTTCACCGTTGTTTGACTCCACTTTTAATAACCACGGCGCGTCCGCTGTATTTGGCATGGTAACCACGTTCATTTCAAAACTAATGACACCATCACTTAATATACTAGAAGCATCAAAAGGCGCAGGAGATACCCCATCAGCTAAAAATTCAGCGCGAGAAATAAAGCCCATAACAGTTGGACTTGCGCCAATTGAAAACTCAGTGACTTGCTCATGTGCATCATCAAGTGTTTCTATGGTTGGCATTGAACCGCCACAGCAGTCCCACGCAGGCCATGCAGGGTTAGCCGAATTTTCAAAAACAGTGAGTTTAGGACTGGCACTAGCACCATTGCCGGTATTAATTTTCATATTAGCAACTTGATATATAGCGCCTTCACCTTGTCCCCAAGCAGGGAAAATCATCACAACATCAATTGCACTTAAATCTAAACCGCCGTCGGCCAGTGTTTTGAGTGGGAAGGTATAGGTTTGCCATATGCCTGCAGCGGGCAGTTCACCTTCAGTACTTGAATTGATAGCAACTTCAACCGCCGTTGTGGCTTCGTTACTTTCCACTTTGACTATCCAAGGAGCATCAGCGGCATTAGGCAATGAAACAACCTTCATATCAAAACTTAAAGAGCCAGTATCCACTGCTGGTGAGGCATCAAAAGGAGACGGTTTACCTGACTCATCAGTAATAAATGCTTCTCGGGTAATAAATCCATTGACGGTTGGCTCCGCACCAACACTAAATTCAACAACATCGCCCTTTTCAGTGTCGTTTTTCAACGCTGGCGTTGAGCCACCGCAACAATCCCATGCAGGCCAATTTGCATTAAACTCACCTCCAAAAATAGTTAGACTTTGTGGAACACCAGTACTCGGTGGTGATGGAATAGGTGCTTTGCCTTCAACTAAGGCATCTTCTTTACTGTCATAACCGGCGCGAATCGTCTCGCAACCTTTGCCGGTTAATGGATCACTTTTACATTGATAAACGCGAATGTAATCAATCTCAAAATGATTACCATTGGTGTAAGCCTGTGCATCAATCCCAGTATTATTAACGTTTTCAGGCCAGTTGCCACCAACAGCTTGATTCAAGATCATGTAAAACTCTTGATCATAAGGGGAGTTATCCCAAAAGGTTGTCAACTCTCCTGACGTTGCGTCGAAGTATTCAGAAAACCAGCCTCGATGCGCCAAGCCAACCGCCTCACTTTTACTATTTTTTCGCACATCAGAGCGGCGCTGTGTTGCATAAAGATAATCATCAACATACCAACGAATTTCGCCCTCTTGCCATTCAACAGCGTAAGTGTGAAAACCATCGGCAGGGCTTACTGAATCAGGCAATTGATAAGCTTTACCTGAGCTAGCATTATCAGGGCTTGCTTTACCATAATGCAGCGTTCCATAAACATGCGTTTCTGCAACGTTATCTGAATTAACGGTATTAAGATTTACAGACTCTACAATATCAATCTCACCAGAGCGTGGCCAACCACCATACACTTCATCCGTTGGCATTAGCCAAAATGCAGGCCAGCTGCCTTGTCCTGATGGGAGTTTTGCGTTCATTTCAAAACGACCGTACTTAAAATCGGCTTTGTAGCGAGAGTTTAATCGAGCAGATGTGTATGGCTGAGAAGCATCTTGCGCGGCAGGCAAAGCAACAATTTGCAGCTTACCATCAGCAATGTATGAGTTTTCTTTGCTATCGGTATAACATTGCTTTTCATTATTCCCACCGCCTAAACAATTAACCTCATGGGTCCATTTGTTTAAATCGATGTTGGCGCTGTCAAATTCATCACTCCATACCAACTCCCAGTCTGATACAGGTAGTGCTGGATTTACTGGCTCTGCTTTTGAAGTTGTATCAGCATCGCCTCCGCATCCAATTAATGTCGTCGTCGACATCACGATACTCAGCATAGTTATTCTTTTTGCTGCTCTATTCATAATTGACTTCCTACTGACTTAATATAGTTATTCAAACAATTCGCAACTAAACTTTT
>MPDF01000176.1 GCA_001874365.1 Gammaproteobacteria bacterium MedPE
CCTGACGAACCAAATGATTTTTGGACTGATGCATTTAATGTTGAATTGATTCAAAAGGCAGATCATATCGCTGACCATTTACCTCAAGACTTAAGCCGTGCTGCTTATATTGGTGAACATATTGATGTGGCTGATGTGTTAAATGTTGGTTTGCGTAATCCTGAAGAATTATTATCTTATTTCCATTATCACCGTGCGTATAAAACAGATTATGAAATGGTGTGTTTACGTGAAGCGAATCGTTTGGCGGTAAAAGGGCACCAAGCAGCAAAAGCGGCATTTATGGCAAAGAAATCAGAATATGATATTCAGATGGATTATTTACAGTCTATTAAGCATACCGAAAACGAAGTTCCTTACGGTAATATCGTCGCATTAAATGAAAATGCCGCTATTTTGCACTACACCATGTTAGAACAAGAAGTGCCAGCAACATTTGAGTCATTCTTAATTGATGCCGGTGCTAACTACAATGGCTATGCATCGGATATTACACGTACGTATGCTTATGAAAATAAAGAATTTAATGCACTTATTAAAGCATTAAACGCTAAGCAACTTGAGTTAATTGACACCATTAAAGTGGGTGTTAGTTATGTTGATTTACATCTCGCAATGCATGAAATGATCGCTCAACTATTAAATGAGTTTGAGATTGTTAAACTTGCACCGCAGGATATAGTTGAGAAAGGCATTACAAATACATTTTTTCCACATGGTTTAGGGCACTTTTTAGGCCTACAGGTTCATGATATGGGGGGCTTTATGTCGGATGAAACTGGTACGCATGTTGCTGCGCCAGATAATCACCCATTCCTGCGCTGTACTCGCGTTATTGAGCCGCGCCAAGTGATGACTATTGAACCTGGTTTGTATTTTATCGACAGTTTATTAGAAGAGCTCCAAGCAACTGATAATAACCAATACATTAATTGGGCAAAGGTTGAGGCTTTCAAGCCTTATGGTGGTATTCGCATCGAAGATAACATCATTATTCATCAAGGGCATGTTGAAAATATGACTCGTGATTTTGGTCTTGAATAAGCATTAATGAATACTCAGCCCTATCGCGTATTGTCTGCACCACTTATGGTGCAGACGGACGTTAAACGCAGCAAGTTTTTAGCTTACGTTGCGCCTACCCAAGGTATTGAAGCCGCCAAAGCATTTATCCAGCAAATTAAATTAAAGCACCCTGACGCGAGTCATAATTGCTCGGCGTTTGTTGCTGGACGTCCCGAGAATACTGTCGATATTGGTTATTCAGATGACGGAGAACCATCAGGTTGTGCAGGGCGCCCTATGCTCAATGTACTCCAAGGTAGCGGCGTTGGTGAGATAACTGTTGTGGTAACACGCTATTTTGGCGGTACTAAATTAGGTACAGGTGGCATGGCAAGGGCTTATGGCGCTGCGGTCAGCGCTGTGTTAGCCGAGATTGAAACTAAAGAAAAAAGCGTTTCGTGCGAATTAGCTTTTAGCTGCGATTATCAATGGACAACACAAGTTGAGATGTTGGTTAATCAATTCGATGTCATCATTGTTAGTGCTAACTATCACGAAGGTATTGATTATACCATTGAAATTGATGTTAGACAGCGAGAAGAATTTGCAGCGTTAATCCATCAAAGAACCAATGGCCAAGTTTCTATTGATCTTACCTAGAACCATTCGGTGATAAAACCCGCAAATTTTAGTGCTTAACTAGCCATTACCTAGCATTTTGATTAGAATGCAGTTTCCTCAAATTTTTATCTAACAGTCTTATGGAATTACATCTTGTTATTTTGGCAGCGGGCAAAGGAACCCGAATGCGTTCAGCGTTGCCAAAAGTGCTCCACAAAATCGCCGCTAAATCGATGGTAGAACATGTTCTCGATGCCGCAACTCAACTTCCTCATATCGCGTCAACTCAGCTTGTTTATGGGCATGGTGGTGATTTAATGCAACAAGCATTAGCACATCGAGATGTAAGCTGGGCATTACAAGCCGAGCAATTAGGAACTGGCCATGCGGTAGCTCAGGCGATGCCTGAATTACCTGATAGTGGTAAAGTACTTATTTTATATGGCGATGTACCATTAATTTCTACTGAAACGCTAGTACGTTTAGTTGATGCACAGCCAAGTGGCGGCATTGGATTATTAACTGTTGTGTTAGATAACCCGACGGGATATGGACGAATTGTCCGTACCGATGGTCAAGTTGTTGGTATTGTTGAGCAAAAAGATGCGAATGCGCAGCAGCTAGCTATTACTGAAGTGAATACTGGTATTTTAGTGGCTGATGCTATTGATTTAAAACGTTGGCTAGCAAACTTAAGTAACGATAATGCTCAGCAAGAATACTATCTGACAGATATCATCGCGATGGCTTATCAAGAAGGCCGTGCTGTTATCGCTGCACACCCTGATTATGCAGTCGAAGTTGAAGGCGTTAATAATAAACTGCAGTTGGCGCAACTTGAACGAGCTTATCAATTACAACAGGCACATCAGCTGATGGTTAATGGTGCGACACTTCATGACCCTGCTCGCTTAGATATTCGTGGTTCAATCGACATCGGTCAAGATGTTGAAATTGATGTTAATGTTATTATTGAAGGCAAGGTTGTCTTAGGCAACAACGTTAAGATTGGCGCTAACTGTATTCTAACTAATTGTACTATTGCAGATAATAGCGAAATTAAACCTAATTCAATTGTTGAATCATCAACGGTAGGTGCTAATTGTTCAGTTGGTCCTTTTGCACGGTTAAGGCCCGCTTCAGTAATGTTAGACCATTCTCACGTTGGTAATTTTGTTGAAATGAAAAAAGTTGAGTTGGGCGAAGGCTCTAAAGCTGGGCACTTAGCTTATCTTGGCGACTCTATTATCGGACGTGACGTGAATATCGGCGCGGGTACTATTACTTGTAATTACGACGGTGCTAATAAACATCTCACAGAAATTGGTGACAATGCGTTTATCGGCTCTGATAGCCAATTAGTTGCCCCTGTAAAAATTGGCGCTGGCGCGACTATTGCTGCTGGAGCAACGATCACTAAAGAAGTTGGTGATAACGAGTTAGTATTAACTCGCGTTAAGCAGCGTCACATTGAAAATTGGGCTCGCCCACAAAAGAATAAGTAACAAGGAATAATAAAATATGTGCGGAATAGTTGGCGGTGTTGCACAACGTGATGTGAGTGACATTTTAATTGAAGGCCTAAAACGCCTTGAATACCGTGGTTATGATTCAGCTGGTTTGGCTGTAATAAAAGAAGCTGGTACTTTTGAACGTGTACGTAGTGTTGGTAAAGTTAAAAACTTACAAGATAAAGCGAGTCAATTTGATGTATCTGGCGGTACAGGTATTGCTCATACACGTTGGGCTACGCATGGTGGTGTAACTGAAGCTAACGCTCATCCACATGCATCTAATAATGATATTGTTGTTGTTCACAATGGCATTATCGAAAATCACAGTGAATTACGTCAAATATTAAAAGCCAAAGGTTATGTTTTTACGTCAGATACTGATACAGAAGTGCTGACTCATTTAATTGCAGATAACTTTAAATCGGCAACGTCATTATTAGAAGCCGTTCAACAAACGACTAAGATGGTACGCGGCGCATATGGCATGGTTATTATGGCTGTTAATGATCCAGAACAAGTAGTTGTTGCACGTTCAGGTAGCCCATTAGTTATTGGTGTTGGCCTTGGTGAAAACTTTATTGCTTCTGATTTACGTGCGTTATTGCCAGTAACTCACACTTTCATGTATTTAGAAGAAGGCGACGTTGCTAAGGTTACTCGTCAAGCTGTTGAAGTATATGACAGTGAAGGTAATGTTGTTGAGCGTGAAGCTAAAGAAACGGATATCACAGCCGAATCTGACGGTAAAGGTGAATACCGTCACTACATGATGAAAGAGATTCATGAGCAACCTTTAGCCGTTCGCAATACGCTAGCAGATCGGCTAGTTGATGGCGTTGTTGCTGAAGATGTATTTGGTGCCGGTTCTTCTTCAGTCTTTGAAAAAGTTGAACATATTCAAATTATTGCATGCGGTACTAGTTATCATGCCGCTATGGTTGCAAAATATTGGCTAGAAAGTCTTGCCAACATCTCATGTAATGTCGAAATAGCTTCTGAGTTTAGATACCGTAAATCGTTTGTTCACCCAAACAGTCTTTTAGTGACTATTTCACAATCTGGTGAGACTGCGGACACACTAGCAGCATTGCGATTGGCTCAAGACATTGGTTACATGTCATCGCTTGTATTGTGTAACGTTGACGGCTCGTCTTTAGTACGCGAATCAGAACTTGCCTTTATGACAAAAGCAGGTGCTGAAATTGGCGTTGCTTCAACTAAAGCATTTACGACACAACTTGTTGGGTTGTTGATGATGGTTTTGGCTATAGGTCAAAAACGTGGCATGCCACAAGAAACACAACAAGCTATCGCAAGCGCATTAAACTCACTTCCTGCAAAATTAGAAGAGAGCTTGTCATTAAACGATGCTATTGAAGCATTAGCGCCTGAGTTTGCTGATAAGCACCATTCATTATTTTTGGGACGTGGCGATCAATACCCGATAGCAATGGAAGGGGCATTAAAGCTAAAAGAGATATCTTATATTCACGCTGAAGCTTATGCTGCAGGTGAATTAAAGCATGGACCTTTAGCATTAATTGATGCTGAGATTCCGATTATTGTTGTTGCACCAAATAATGAGTTGCTAGAAAAACTACATTCGAATATCGAAGAAGTACGCGCACGTGGCGGGATATTGTATGTATTTGCGGATGCAAATAGTCAGTTTGAAAGCGATGATACAATGCGTGTTATTGATGTGCCTGCGGTTGATGAGATTGTTGCGCCAATTCTTTATACCATTCCATTACAATTATTGTCTTACTATGTTGCTATTATTAAAGGTACTGATGTTGATCAACCTAGAAATTTAGCAAAATCAGTAACGGTAGAATAATCGATATATTTGCCAACTACTTAAGTGGTTGGCAAATGCTGCTCTAAAACTCCGCACGTCTTTTTGATTGCATAACTCGTTAATGCAGTGTGAGACAATTCAATATCATGACAATATTTATTAAAAAAGCTTTGTGCTTTTTTAAAGCTTGTTAAATCCTGTTTTATAAACTCCATTTCATGAAGAGCTATTGAATTTTCTAAACTCTCTAAGTCTTTTATGAGAGCGGGTAGCTCACTAACCCCAGCATTCCGTTTTGCTTCTGTTTTTATTAAACCCACAATTTTATCCATATAGGGTTTAATTGCAGGGTGGTCTCTAAACTCGACTGCGAGTAAAATAACAATAATTATAAATAAAAACTTTTTCATGTGGCTAACTATCAATCTTCGTAAATTGGCTGCCATAATGAGGATTAAATAGCAGTCTCTTAATCATAGTCAAAATAAATTTAATTACTTTAAATATAATAAATACCTAGTGAGCAAGTAAAGGAAATTCAATGAGCGATAATATAGACG
>MPDF01000177.1 GCA_001874365.1 Gammaproteobacteria bacterium MedPE
AGGATCCAGCCATGCAATTTGAATTCACTGAAGAAGAGCAAATGATTCGCGAAACAGCTAGTCAATTTTCAGAAAATCAACTCAAGCCAAACGCGCAAAAACTTGATGAAGGAGATCACGAACTGTATATCTCGCAAATCAAAGAATTAGCTGAACTTGGCTTCATGGGAATGACAGTTCAAGAGCAGTATGGCGGAATTGGTGGTAGTACGGTTGCGTTTTCGCTAGCAGTTACTGAAATTGCGCGTGGGTGTGCTTCTACAGCAACAGCAACTTCAGTAACCAATATGGTCGCAGAAGTGATTCAAGCCGTCGGTAATGAAGAGCAGAAAACTCATTATTTACCAAAATTTTGTACTGGTGAATTTTTAGCAGGTGCATTTTGTTTAACAGAACCAAGTGCTGGCTCAGATCCTTCTGCTATGCGCACCACGGCAGTTGAAGACGGTGATAACTACATTATCAACGGCAGCAAAATCTTCATAACCTCAGCTAAATTCGCTGGCGTTTTTGTCGTTTGGGCCGTTACAGATCCTAATGCACCTCGCGGTAAAGGGATTAGTTGCTTCTTAATTGACTCAAATACTCCAGGAATGAATATTGCGAAACCAGAAGATAAAATGGGGCAGCGTGCCTCTTCAACCTGTGAAGTGAGCTTTAATGACTGTGTTATCCCGAAATCAGCGTTGATGGGAGAACTAAATAAAGGCTTTAAGATTGCGATTGGTGAACTTGCCGGTGGCCGTATAGGTATTGGCTCATTAGCATTAGGTATTGGCTTAGAAGCAATGGATTACGCGAGTGACTACATTAAAGAACGTAAACAATTTGGCCAAGAACTATCGAAATTCCAAGGCTTACAATTCATGGTGAGTGACCGTTATACGGAACTAGAAGCATCTCGCTTGTTGTTACTCCAAGCGGCGTATAATAAAGATCAAGGCCTGCCATTTGGCACTGCTGCTTCAATGGCGAAACTTTTTGCCTCAGAGAAAGCAAATGATGCTTGTTATACTGCATTACAATGTTTAGGTGGCGCAGGATACATTAAAGAATACCCAGTAGAACGTTTTGTTCGCGATGTTCGCCTAACAGCTATTTATGAAGGTACTAGTGAAATTCAACGCGTTATTATCGCTCGTGACAAACTACAAAGTTAATTAGAGATTATTATGAAAACTACCAATAAAATTGCCGTTGTAACTGGCGGTGCATCTGGCCTAGGCCGTGCAACAGTTGATGAATTAATAAAGAGCGGTATCAAGGTTGCGATCCTAGACGTTAACGAAGAAGCTGGTGCAGATGCCGTTAACACGTTAGGCGCGGATAATACGCTGTTTGTTAAAACAGACGTAACGAGTGACACGTCAGTGGAAGCCGCTTTCCAGCAGATTATTGCTAAATTTAGTCGCGTCGATATTTGTATTAACTGCGCTGGTATTGCACCTGCTAAGAAAGTGTTAGATCGTGAAGGTCAAGCTCAACCATTAGATGCGTTTGCAAAGACGATTAATATTAATCTTATCGGTTCATTCAACGTAGCACGTGTTGCTGCACAGATGATGGCCAAGAATGAACCTGCCGGCGACAGTCAAGAGCGCGGTATTATTATTAATACGGCATCAGTGGCAGCTTATGAAGGTCAAATGGGCCAAGCGGCCTATGCGGCGAGTAAAGGTGGAATTGTTGGCATGACATTGCCAATGGCACGTGATTTAGCACGCTCTGGTATTCGCGTTAATACGATTGCACCGGGTATTATGGGTACGCCGTTATTACTTGGCATGCCAGACAATGTTCAAGAATCACTAGTATCTAACATTCAATTCCCTAAACGTATGGGTTACCCAAGTGAATTTGGCCAACTAGCTATCCACATGATTGAGAACAGCTACATCAATGGTGAAACGATTCGCCTAGATGCAGCAATTCGTATGCCAGCTAAATAATCAGCGAAATAACACAAAAAAAGCGCCGCTATCATTCGATAGCGGCGCTTTTTATTGTCAGCAATTTACTAGAAGTTGTAAGTTGCTTTCATGTAGTAATAACCACCGTTAATACCGATAGGTGAAGTCGTTGGATATAGTGAACCCGCGATTTCATTATCGTAAGGCGTGATTTCATCAGGCGTCTCGTCAAATAAGTTTGTCGCACCTACCGTTAATTTCCAGTTTTCATTCATGGTGTAAGCCACTTCAGCATCAAATACCACTTCAGAACCTACGTTAAATGGTAAACCTGAATCTAAGTGATCTTCATAGATACTGCCTGCGTAACGCACACGCGCCAACATTCTCCAATCACCATTGGTGTGATTAGCCGTTAAGTTATAACGTAAAGCTGGTAAGTTATCTTCTAGCATTTTGATACGTTCATCAGAGATATTATCCGATGCTCTATCAACAACAGTTTGTGTCCAGTTGTAAGCAAATGAGAACTTCGTTTCACCGCCGAACATATCCATTTCATAACTTGCTACGATATCGACACCTTGTGTCGTGGTATCAAAATCATTAGTAAAGTATGAAATTTCCGTAAAGCTTGATGCGTCAGTGACACCAGAAGCTACTAAATCTGCACGGTCTTGATCGGTTAGTTTAATACCGGAGGTCGTAGAAATACGATCCGTTACTTCAATGTTGAAGTAATCAATAGTTAAGAAAACGCCACTTTCAAATTCACCAACTAAACCAACACTGTAGCTAGTCGACTCTTCAGGTGTTAGTGTCGTGCCACCCTTTTGAACCGAAATAGGATGCGTTGGCGGCAACGTTGCACGATCAATTAGTGCACCATCAGTACCAAAAGCCGTTGTTACATTTCGCACTGTCGTTTGACCAATTGTTGGCGCTTTAAAACCAGTACTTACTGCGCCACGCAATGCCCAATCTTCTACAAATTCCCAACGTGTTGATAATTTACCTTTGGTGGTGTTACCGAAATCAGAAAAGTCTTCAAAACGAATAGCTGCACCAACCATGAATTCATCAGTAAAATAGGTTTCCGTATCTAGATATAATGCAACACTGTTACGGCTCGTTTTACCAGCACTACGCGCTGATAGGCCAGGAAAACCATTTGAGCCAATACCAAAACCTTGTGAAGCTAATGGGCCAATTTCCCATGACTCTTGATCGCCTGCAATTGATTCGTAAGACTCATTGCGATATTCAAAGCCACCCGCGATATTCATTGGCTCATCGTATCCAACATCGACCGCTTTTGAAAAATCAAGATTCAACATATCTTCTTGTTGAATATAGCTACCAGGGCTAAAATCAGTTGGCGTATCGGGGCCTAACGACGGGTTAATAGAACCTGTTAACTTGTAATCTACTTCATTACGGCCATGTGAAAAGCTCACATCATAGAAAACTTCATCGCCAAACTCACCTTTGGTACCAAAAACCAATGATGTATCTGTCACTTTACCGCCAAACTTCGGCGTAAAACCACCTGGCAACATTTCATTAAACGAGAAACAGTTTGGATTATTCTGAACGCCATCAATATAGTTTTGCTGAGTTAATACGTTACCAGTTGTAATAGGAATAACAGGACAGCTAATGCCATCGTCAGGTGTTAGGTCTCCTACTAGCAAGGTTTTTCCATCATCATTTGAATAAGCACCACCACGTGTGTGAGGGTTACGATAGTAAAATCCACCTTCCACATCACGCTTTGCGATGTTACCAAAGAGGTAAGCTTCTGCGTCGTTACCTAAATCCAGACCTGCATTAACAAAGATTTTTAAGTCATCTTTAAACTCTGGCGCGCCCCATACTTGAGCAGGTGATGCCACATGAGTATTACCAGCATCGATAAGGCCTTGGGCATCATCACGCTGCACACTACGACTTGTAGGATCGGATTGTTTCCATTCAAACGAGGTATTAATAAAACCACTTTCAGTCAATGGTAAGCCTAGGTTGCCTGAGATTTGAACTCCGTCTCCATCACCTTCATAGAACTCACCATATTTCACTTCAAACATACCGCCTTCGCTGGCATTTTTAAGTGTAAAGTTCATTACACCAGCCAATGCATCAGAGCCGTATTGCGCTGCCGCACCGTCACGTAATACATCGACTTGCTTAATGGCAGATGATGGAATAACCGATAAATCAGGGCCTTGTGCACCATCTGATAAACCACCACCTAAAAACGTAATAACAGCACTACGATGACGTCGCTTACCATTTACTAGAATTAACGTATGATCAGACGCTAAACCACGTAGGTTAGCAGGACGAACCAAGGTGGAACCATCATTGATTGGCTGGTCATTTACATTAAAGGAAGGAACTACATTTTGGAGCAAGGACACCATATCTGATGGTCCTTGATTAGCAATTTCACCGCCATCAATAATATCAACAGGTACCGCTGAATCCCCAGCAGAGCGTGGTGCAGCACGCGTTCCAATGACGGAAATTTTTTCTACATTTTTTACCGTTTCTTTTTTACTTTTATCACCCTCTGCAGCCATTAATGGCAGCGACGTAATCGCCGTAGACACGAAAAGTGCGATAGCACTTCGTTGGTAGTTATTTGACATACATAATTCCTTGTTTTTTTCTCAAATGAGAAATAAAAATTAGTTAAGGCATATACTTGCCTTTGCCACACATATTACGCAACATTTATTTAACATGTAAATAAATATTTTGTTACACCTTAGATAAAAATCATAAAACATCGCTAAAAGTGCAGTAAAAACTTATTATTTTCATTATGTGGCTAATGCCTTATTATTTTGTACGTTAAATAAATGTTAAATTCAACAGTTATCAAGATAATCACGCCTAAACAACAACATCCCAATAGATCTTTGATCCAGCTTTTTGGGCCAATTTTTGATTAAACTCTTTAAAACGTTCAATTGCGATATCCTCCCCCGTCAGCCACCGCCATGTATGACGGTAGCAATTAGCATGTAATAAGTGGTAATCATAAAAATTAAAAACATCCTTACTTGCCAAGGCCTTTATTAGACTAAAGACTAATGGTTGACCATACCGATCACAGGCCGAAAATATATGTTGACCACTTCGCTCATGTAAAAAACGTTTTTTGGAAACAGCCCTAATTAAACCGCTACCATGTAGCTCAATAATGGTGTCATCATCAATCACCACCGCCGTGTGAATAAAGGCTTCATAAACCTCGCAACACACAACAGTGCCAGGCACCATTTTTACCGTTTGAGGGCTTGGTAATAATTCTGATGGCTCACGACCAGTGTCAGACTGTAATCCGTCTTTTCTATCATTATCCAATTGGCGTAAAAAAGACTTCTGATTATCATGAGCTAAAACAGCACCAACAACTGTCCCAAGAAATAAAATAGGTAACGGCATAATTCCCTCCATTAGTAGTTTATTATTTAACCTAACGAGTTTAAAAAAAAAGCCCAAGTATTGTCCTGTTACAAATTGTGTTTCTTCATCTTCGTTATTTGCATTACCATAGAA
>MPDF01000178.1 GCA_001874365.1 Gammaproteobacteria bacterium MedPE
AACTTCCCACTTCTTACCCAACGTAAGTGCCGCTGTGAATCTATGGCCCTCGAACCAGACGGTTACAATGGAGAGTCGGGAGTTAATTAGATAATTAATAGAAATGACAATATTAAACTTCCCACTTCTTACCCAACGTAAGTGCCGTTGTGAATCTATGGCCCTTGAACCAGACGGTTACAATGGAGAGTCGGGAGTTAATTAGATAATTAATAGAAATGGCAATATTAAACTTCCCACTTCTTACCCAGCGTAAGTGCCGCTGTGAATCTATGGCCCTCGAACCAGACGGTATTCTTAAGGCAAGAGTCGGGAGTTAATTGGATAATTGACGAATTGAATTTGATTAAACTTCCCAAAGTGCCGCTGTGAATCTATGGCCCTCGAACCAGACGGTTCAAGGCGGGAGTTAATTATTACCGCAGGCTTCCCGGTGCATGCCGGGCTTGCGCAATAGTAAAGGAATTAACACCCTTGGTGTGTATATTGGCTCGGGAACTCAGAACACTGGCGAACACCCCAGGAATTGAATTCAGTATATGCCAGCAAATCGTCCTTGTTAATGGCAAATTGCCCTTTTCTTGTCCAACCACTGTCAATATTGATCTAACTGATGGTTTTATGGACGAAAATTCTATTTTCAATTTTATGTATTTCTGCCACCTGATAGAATAAACACCAATTCGAATCGTTAAAGGTGGCATCATGAGCCAAAACACAGATCAAAAAGTTTCATGGCAACAACTATCAAGCGCATTAGACATGGCAGAATTAGGTGCTACACCAAGTGAATGTCACGGTGTCATTTGCGGACTCATTTGTGGTGGCATCAATGTTGAAGATAACTCATGGTCTGGTGCGTTTAATGATTTAATGAATGATGGGTTGGGGTTACCCATTGATCTTAAAAATTTATTAAAGACATTGTTTGAAGCCAGTGCCAATGAATTTGTTAGTGGCGAATATCAAGTAAAGCTACTGCTAAATGATGATGACAAACCGTTAAGTGACGTTGCTTTGTCTTTAACGCAGTGGAGTGAAAGCTTCATGGCTGGCTTTGCTATAGGCAATGAATCTAAGAAAAAGCTAACTAAAGAAGTTACAGAAGCATTGGGCGACCTAGGTCAAATCAGTCAATTAGATACCGATGTTGAAGATGATGAAGAATCGCTTCGCGCGTTTGAAGAAATAGCAGAATATGTGCGCTTGAGCGCTATTTTGTGTTTCTCTGAATTAGGTCGTAAACCAGAAACTGTTGATGACAAGAAGAACTTACACTAATGATTAACCAATCATTTTTTGCAAATCGCCGACAATCTTTAGCGGAGCTGCTTAGCGAAAATAGCGCGGCAATTATTTTCTCTGCCAATGAGAAAACACGCAGCAACGACACCGAATATCACTTTCGCCAAGACAGTACCTTTTACTATTTTACTGGTTTTAATGAGCCAGAGTCTGTGTTGGTGTTGATTAAAAAAGAAAGTGCTCTGCAAACTATCTTATTTAATCGCGATAAAGATGAGCTACAAGAAATTTGGCATGGTCGTCGTTTAGGCCAAGCGGCAGCGCTTGAACAATTCGAGATCGATCAAGCACTATCAGTTGATGAGCTTTCTGATAAATTACCTGAGTTAATTGCAGGGTGTGACATCGTCTATCATGATTTTTTTGATGACAATGACGAGTTCATTGATGATTTGCTCGAAACCCTTAAAGCTAATCCAGATTGTAAAGCACCATGCCAATTGAGTGATTTACGCGTTATCAGTGATGAGATGCGTTTATTGAAGCAATCACCAGAATTAGATGTGATGAGAGAGGCCGCTAAAATTTCTAGCGCTGCTCACACTCGCGCTATGCAGCAATGTAAAGCGGGCATGTATGAATATCAATTGGAAGCAGAAATACTGCATCACTTTGCCATGAATGGCGCTCGCTTTGCTGCTTATAACACCATTGTTGGTGGCGGTGAAAATGCCTGTATTTTGCATTACACAGAAAATGAATCGATATTAAACGACGGTGAGTTGGTATTGATTGACGCAGGCTGTGAACTTCACGGTTATGCGGCTGATATTACTCGCACGTTTCCTGTTAATGGGCGATTTAGTGCACCACAAAAAGCGATTTATGAACTTGTTTTAAAGGCTCAAATCGCTGCTATCAAACTACTTGTACCGGGTAATAGCATCAAACAAGCCAATGACGCTGCTATTGAAATCATGATTAAAGGCTTGATGGAGCTTGAGATCTTAAATGGCGATGTCAGAAAGTTAATTGATGACGAAGCGCATCGCGCGTTTTACATGCATGGATTGAGCCATTGGATTGGTTTAGACGTGCATGATGTTGGTGATTATGGCGGCAAAAAACGTACTCGCATACTAGAGCCTGGCATGACACTTACCGTGGAGCCGGGGCTTTATTTTAGCGCTAAACCTGAAATTGACGCCAAATGGCACAATATTGGTGTACGTATCGAAGATGATATTTTGATTACAGCCAATGGCAATGAAGTATTGACTAAAGATGTTGTTAAAACGGTTGATGAAATTGAAGCACTCATGAGTAGCGCAAACTAACCTCAAAAGGATATCGCGTGAGCAAAGTATATGATTTGATTATTAATGGCGGCGGCATGGCGGGTGCTACGCTGGCTTGGGGTCTCAATTATATTCTAGGCAGTGACCGCGCACTTAAGATCGCTATTATCGAAGCCTCAAATGATGATCAGAATCATGCGGGCTTTGACGCTCGGGTCATTGCATTATCTTATGGCTCACGACAAATTTTAGAGCAGTTAAATCTTTGGAATAGTTATCAATCACTGGTAACACCGATTGAAAAAATATCGGTGACCGATCGTGGCCATTTTGGCCAAACATCTTTGCATCCAAGTGAATATCAATTACCTCATCTCGGTTATGTTGTTGAACTGGCTGATAGTGGACGTTTACTGATGGATAAATTAAGTACTGCGTCCGCTGCCCAGCATGTGACTTGGTATCGACCAAATAGCATCGAATCACTAACGCAACATCAAGAACATGTCGATGTAACCTTGGCTGACGGACAGCATTTGTCAGCCAAATTAATAGTTGCGGCAGATGGTGCATTTTCCAAAGTTCGTTCACTACTTAATATTGATAAAACGGTAACGCAATTTGGTCAATCAGCCATTATCGCCAATGTTGAAACCAGCAGTGCTCATCAAGGTGAGGCGTTCGAGCGCTTTACAGACTCTGGACCATTAGCGTTTTTACCAATGTCGCAAGGGCGCAGCTCGGTGGTTTGGTCAATGAATACCGATGATGTGGCAGCAATCATGGCGCTCGATGACCAAGCCTTTTTAGCAGCCCTGCAACAAGCATTTGGTTTTAGATTAGGCACCATGGTTAAAACAGGGCAACGATTTAGTTATCCACTTAATCAAAACGTTGCCAATGCGCATATCCATCATCGCAGTGCATTCGTGGGGAATGCTGCTCAAGCGCTTCATCCTATTGCAGGACAAGGCTTTAATTTAGGCTTGAGAGATGTGGCGGCGCTGATTGATGTGATTGCAACTGCTGTTATGGCCGATGTCGATATTGGCTCTTATCAAAGTCTCAATCAATATCAAAAAGCGCGAGTTAATGATCAAGCGCAAACTATTAATGCCACCAGTAGTTTAGTCTCATTGTTTTCAAATAATCACTGGCCATTAGTAGCAGGACGCAATATGGCGTTGGCCGTTACAGACTGCATCGCGCCGTTGAAGAAGCCTGTTGCTGAGCAAATGTTAGGTTGGCGTCATCAACTTTCGCCACTGGCTAAGCATCAAGTCCAAGTTTAAATAAGGTTAATTTTATTTCATGAATATTCAATCGTTTGACGTGACAATTATTGGCGGCGGTATGGTCGGTTTAGCGTTGGCAAGCGCGCTAGCTGACAGTGAACTAAAAGTTGCTGTCATTGAAGGAAAAACACCGTCAATGACTATTGCGGATGAACACGAAATACGGGTTAGCGCCTTGTCTGCGGCAAGTAAGAACTTACTGACTAATATTGGTGCGTGGCCTTATATCGCGAAAAACCGCCATCAACCTTATAGCAACATGAGTGTGTGGGAAAAAGACAGCTTCGGAAAAATTGCCTTTGATGCATCAAGTATTAAATCAGCCAATGAAGCGTCCCTTGGTGCTATTGTTGAAAACACTATTGTTCAACAAGCCCTGTGGCAAACCGCTGACGCTGCGCCGAACGTCACGTTATTTCATCCATTTCACTGTCAGAGTGTTGCCATGGGAGAGCGTGAAACGTGGTTAACACTTATTGGCTCAACCGATGATAATAAACACGTCACTCAATCGCTAACCAGCAAACTGGTTGTTGGCGCTGATGGTGCAAACTCGTGGCTGCGCAAACAAGCGGACATTCCAATGACGAGCTGGGACTATGGTCATCATGCCTTAGTCGCGACTATTGAAACTGATATGTCACATGACAATACGGCGCGTCAGATTTTCTCGCCAGACGGTATATTGGCATTTTTACCGCTTGATGAACCTAACTTAAGCTCAATTGTTTGGTCACAATCGCCAGACAGCGCGCAGCAATTGCGTGATTGTGATGAAATTGCATTTAATCGCGCGCTCACGGCAGCCTTTGATAACCGTTTAGGCTATTGCCAAGTTAAATCAGCGCGTGGCGTGTTCCCATTAACAATGCGATTTGCGCAATCATTTGCTAAAGAGCGTATCGCGCTTATTGGCGACGCCGCGCATACCATTCATCCGTTGGCTGGTTTAGGCGTTAACCTTGGATTTTTAGATGCTGCCGCACTAGCGCAAGAGTTATTGAAAAACCACAAACAAGGTAAAGATATTGGCGAACTTGCCAATTTACGCCACTTTGAACGTTGGCGTAAAAGTGATGCCACTCAAATGATTGCCGCCATGGAAGGCTTTAAACAATTATTCGCTGGTGATAATCCGCTGAAGAAATTAGTGCGAGATATTGGCTTAGTTGCCGTCGATAAATTACCGCCAGCTAAAGATGTGTTTATTAAACATGCCATGGGGCTGACGGGGGATTTGCCGGAGTTGTCTAAATCAGTTTTTTCTAAGGCAGATAGTTAAATCAAATAGTTTAATGAAATGTGAATAATAAAATGGCCGCTTTGCGGCCATTTTAGCCTCGAGCGTTAGCGAACGCGTTTAAACACTTCGCCGTCGTATTTTAGGCTCTGTATTTTATTCGAATCAACGATAATTCTCACTACTTGAGCACGATTGGGGAGGAACCTCACCCGCATTCCGTCTGAAGATTTATGGGCGGTTGCAACCGAACGAAGCTGTCAGAACTCAAGATAAAACTGCTT
>MPDF01000018.1 GCA_001874365.1 Gammaproteobacteria bacterium MedPE
CCAGTAATTCCGATTAACGCTTGGATCCTCCGTATTACCGCGGCTGCTGGCACGGAGTTAGCCGGTCCTTCTTCTGCGAGTAACGTCACAGAAGCAGGTTATTAACCTACTCCCTTTCCTCCTCGCTGAAAGTACTTTACAACCCGAAGGCCTTCTTCATACACGCGGCATGGCTGCATCAGAGTTTCCTCCATTGTGCAATATTCCCCACTGCTGCCTCCCGTAGGAGTCTGGACCGTGTCTCAGTTCCAGTGTGGCTGATCATCCTCTCAAACCAGCTAGGGATCGTCGCCTTGGTGAGCCATTACCTCACCAACTAGCTAATCCCACTTGGGCACATCCAATCGCGAAAGGCCCGAAGGTCCCCTTCTTTCCCCCGTAGGGCGTATGCGGTATTAGCCATCGTTTCCAATGGTTGTCCCCCACGACTGGGCAGTTTCCCAAGCATTACTCACCCGTCCGCCGCTCGACACCTCAGGAGCAAGCTCCCTTGTGTTTCCGCTCGACTTGCATGTGTTAGGCCTGCCGCCAGCGTTCAATCTGAGCCATGATCAAACTCTTCAATTAAAAGTTTAACTGTTTAACGTTCGTTAGAACGACTCAATGAATTTACTGTCATATCAAGTAATTTCTTACTTGGTGTGAACATCTTCATTAAGTATTTTTGATACTCAACTTCAAATGCCCACACAGTTTATTTGAATACTAATTGTTAAAGAACGTTTCAACTCAACTTACTAAACAGTAAGGAGTTACGCGTCAAACCGTTTGGCCCGTTGCGTTAGGGATGCGTATCTTACGTCATTCCTTTTTGAAGTCAACAACTAATTTTAAATAATTTTTAAAGTTTATTTAAAACGTTGTTTTCTTCGCTAACCCTTGGTGTCACTTCGTTTAAGAAGCTGTTCCGCCGTGTCAGTGGATGCGCATTATAGAGATCCAATCTAACTTGGCAAGGGCTTTTTTGATCTTTTATTTTGATCGGTTATTTATGATACAAAAAGCCATTTTTATGTGATTCAAAGCACGCTAATCTTGCATATTATCGGTAGCAAACATTCCCATGCCCTGATTAAAGATGGCAGCTGCGCTATTGATATCGATATTTTGTTGTTGAGCAATGTGAATAATCTGCTCACCAATCATTGTGGCTTGAGTTTTATCTTGAATAAATAACGTAACTTGGTGCTCCACTCCTTTAATCACTAAATCAAAACCACCATAAACTTCTTCAGTCGTTATTTGATAATCACTCATCATTTCCCTTTTTCATTTATCACGCGTTAAAAACAACAAACCCTGCAATTGCAGGGTTTGTTTTAATTGATATTACTTCACTTATGCTTCTGGACGCATATGTGGAAATAGTAATACGTCACGGATAGATGGTGAATCTGTGTATAGCATAACTAAACGATCGATACCGATACCTTCACCTGCTGTTGGTGGAAGGCCGTATTCTAGTGCGGTAATATAATCAGCGTCATAGAACATTGCTTCATCATCACCAGCATCTTTTTGAGCAACTTGCTCAAGGAAACGTTGATCTTGATCTTCCGAGTCATTTAATTCTGAGAAGCCATTAGCAATTTCACGGCCGCCAACGAAGAATTCAAAACGGTCTGTAATGAACGGATTATCATCATTGCGTCGCGCAAGTGGCGAAACTTCTGCTGGATACTCAGTGATGAATGTAGGCTGCATTAATTGATGCTCACCTGTTTCTTCAAAGATTTCGATTTGGATCTTACCAAGACCCCAATTGTCTTTAACTTGGATACCTAAGTCTTTAGCAATCTTAGTGGCTTGTTCCATGTCGTTAACTTGTTCAACAGTGGTGCCTGGTGTGTATTTTAAAATAGCTTCAACAACAGTTAAACGTTCAAACGGTTTGCCAAAGTCAAAATCATTACCTTGATAATGAATTTGCGATGTACCTTTAACGTCTAATGCTAATTCACGTAGCATATCTTCAGTCAGATCCATCAGCATTTGATAGTCCGCGTAGCCCCAGTAGAACTCAAGCATAGTGAACTCAGGATTATGACGTGTCGATAAACCTTCATTACGGAAACTGCGATTAATTTCAAATACATTTTCGAAACCACCAACGACTAGACGTTTTAAATTTAGCTCTGGCGCGATACGTAAATACATATCCATATCTAATGCATTGTGATGTGTCTTGAATGGACGAGCAGTGGCGCCACCAGGGATCACTTGCATCATCGGTGTTTCAACTTCCATGAAGTTTTTCGCTGATAAGTAATTACGAATGAACGCAACAACTTTAGAGCGTGTTTTGAATACTTCACGCGACTTTTCATTAGCGATTAGATCTAGGTAGCGTTGACGGTAGCACGTCTCTTGATCTGACAGGCCATGATATTTATCAGGTAATGGGCGCAGTGCTTTCGTCATTAAGCGTACTTCAGTACAACGAATAGATAATTCACCAGTCTTGGTTTTGAACAATGTACCTTTAGCCGCAATGATGTCGCCTAAATCCCACTTTTTAAATTGAGTGTTATAGAAACCTTCAGGCAATAGATCACGTGCAACATACACTTGAATGCGTGAACCCATATCTTGGATAGTGGCAAATGCTGCTTTACCCATGATGCGACGAGTCATCATTCGACCAGCTACTGCAACTTCAATCGCTTGCTCTTCAAGTTCTTCCTTTTCCTTACCACCATGAGCAATGTGAATATCGTCTGAAATGTCTTTACGACGAAAATCATTTGGGAAAGCTTGGCCCGCATCGCGCAATGCATTTAGCTTTTCGCGGCGCAGTGCCACTAATTCGTTAATGTCTACAACTTCTTCTTCGTTGTTTACGTTATTTTGCTCACTCATGGTAAGTGGATTCCTGTTATTAACACATTTAATATTTGGAGATTAACGCATGTGCATTAATCAGTTATATTTACAAACCTTGTTTTAGGCTCGCTTCGATAAACTTATCTAGATTACCGTCAAGTACGGATCCAGTATTAGAGCTTTCAATGCCTGTTCTTAAATCTTTTATACGTGATGCATCTAGTACGTAAGAACGAATTTGGCTGCCCCAACCTATATCGGCTTTTCCGTCTTCTAAGACTTGCTTGTCTTCGTTCTGCTTATCAATTTCTAATTCGTACAACTTAGCTTTAAGTTGTTTCATCGCTGACGCACGGTTTTTATGTTGCGAACGGTCACTTTGACACTGCACGACTGTATTCGTCGGTAAGTGAGTAATACGAATAGCAGAATCAGTTTTATTAACGTGCTGGCCACCAGCACCCGACGCACGGTAGGTATCGACGCGAAGATCTGCTGGATTAATATCGATTTCGATATCATCATCAATTTCAGGATAAACAAACGCTGAACAAAATGACGTATGGCGACGCGAGCTTGAATCGAATGGCGATTTACGCACTAAACGATGAACACCGCTTTCAGTGCGAAGCCAACCGTGAGCAAATTCACCAGCAAATTTAATGGTTGCACCTTTAATACCGGCAACATCACCGGCGGTGACTTCAACCAGTTCAACTTTAAAGCCTTTCGCTTCGCCCCAACGCAAATACATTCGTAATACCATTTCTGCCCAGTCTTGAGCTTCGGTACCGCCAGAGCCTGACTGAATATCCATGTAGCAATCATTTTCATCATTCTTACCGCTAAACATACGACGAAATTCTAATTTCTCTAGCAGCTGTTCTAAATCATCTAATTCTGACTGGGCTTCATCAAATGTTTCCTGATCTTCTGCTTCAACGGCAAGCTCTAATAACCCCTCGACATCTTCTAGTCCTGACTCCATTGAATCAATGGTATTGACGATAGCTTCAAGACTTGAGCGTTCTTTACCCAGTGCTTGTGCACGTTCAGGCTCGTTCCAAACGGCTGAATCTTCCAGCTCTCGTGAGACTTCGACAAGGCGTTCACTGTTGTGATCGTAGTCGAGGTATTCACGTAGAATATTGGAACGTCCACGGAGATCGTCAATTTTATTTTTAATCGGGTTTACTTCGAACATTTAGGTAACTTCACCGCTGCAATTGAAAATAATGCTAAAAAAAGCCGCCCATTCTAACTAATATATTTTCAAATATATAGCACTAACCCCGCAATTTCGTGCATTGAAAATTCCTTACGCCATTTATCGGTTAAATAACTTTAAATTAAGGCTGGCATTAAATTGAACAACGGCTTAAAATCACCCGCAATCAAAAATCATTATCATTAACATTACTATGTTTATTATTGGATCAGCACTCACCTTAATGTGGATAGGTGGGCTATGTAGTTATCTCAGCAATGACAAACAGTCTCTGCTAAAAAATAAGTTATCTCCCGTCATTGGATGGGGGGTATTAATTGGCACAATATTCTTTAGCAGCATATTATTTAGTCAATTTTACGCGCCAGTAACATCAGTCATATTTAGCATTGGCGCACTGTTATTTAATTGGATACTCATTACGTTATTGGCAGGCCATTGGCCACAAAAACCCGTGAACGTGAGTGCAGTCGGCTTAGTTTTTGTTATTTTATTCGCTCAATTTGGAGGAGCTTAATCATGTGGTCCAAATCAGCAATTGCCATTGTAGGCGGATGCATACTGTCTATTTCCTTTATGCTCAATCTCAATTTCTTAATGCCATTACAGGTAGATACTCGTTTATTCATTGGCTTATTATTTTCTTTTCCCATGTGGGTTGGCATTATGGTTTGGTGTTATGCCAGCGACTCATTTAAGCAAGCGGCAAAACGTTGCACAGCGTTATTTATTCCCTCAGCAATGTTTAATGCATTCTTCTTATTTAGCTAACAGCGAAAACATCACATGAATAAAGAATTTATCAAACGATTAACCCTAGCCCACGGCTGGCTAGGCCTTATTTTTTCGGGCTTACTTTTTATTATATTTTTCGCAGGCTCTATCGCGCTATTTCGTCAAGAAATAACTAATTGGGCGATGCAACCTCACTTTCCGGTAACACAGGGGGAACAAATAAGCGTCGAAAAAGCGCTAGATATCGCTCTTAAAGGACGAGACTATGATGCAAAAGAGCACATAACTCTTGTTTTGCCCTCTGCTGAAAATCGTTACTTTCAAGCCGTTGTCGATATTAAAAACCGTCCCGTTGAACCGCATTATGATTATGTACATATCGATCCTGTATCCGGGGAAATAGTTAGTGAAGGTGGTCAATTTGAACTAGCAGAGTTTATTTACCATCTCCATTACGATCTCAATATTCCCCAAGGAAAATACATCTTAGGTTTTGTCACATTATTTTTCTTATTCGCTCTAATTTCCGGCATATTTATTCATGCTAGAAAGTTTTTCAGTAATTTTTTCCAATACCGTGCCGGCAACCACAAACGCAGCCAGTTACTAGACATGCACAATGTTGTCGGGGTTGTTAGTTTACCTTTTACGCTTATGTACGCCATTAGTGGCCTTATATTCAACTTAGTTATTATCTATCAAGTTGCCTTCGCAATTACTGTTTATAAGGGAGATGGTGAAGCGTTATTAAAAGATGCAGGATTTGCGACTATTGCACCTGTTTGGCAAGACAAGCCAGCATCAAGAATTAACCTTGATGAATTAATCCAAGATGTGACCGATGATTATCAATTAGCCCCGCGCACTGTCAGACTTTATAACTACGGCGACGAGAGCGGATTGGTTCAGCTCTTTTCTAAGGATAACTCGGAACTAACGGTTAATTATAATAATACTTATGCACTAACTACTGGCGAAATGACTATACAGTCTGACAGTAGAGATCCAAATTCGCTAGTCATTGGCACAGGCGTTCTTAGAAAACTCCACTACGGAAATTATGCAGCACTTGATTTGCGATTCATTTACTTATTCCTAGGTTTCGCTGTGTGTGCGTTAATACTCACTGGTAACCTTTTGTGGCTAGAAAAACGTGAAAAACAGCGTAACTTCTCGCCTCGAACGTTAACTATTGCTCGCTACGTAACCTTAGTCAGTAGCGCAGGTATTATGGTATCGACTGCTATGGCCTTCATTGTCGAACGCTTAATGCCTGCAACATTAGCCGATAGAGGACACTTAATTGGAACTGCATTTTGGTCATTCTTGGCATTGTGCGCACTTATTTATGCATTACCAATGATTCGTAGAAACTACCGATTAGCCCTACAACGTTCTTTGTATCTCTGTGGGTTTGGCTGCATTGTTGCGGTTATTGCTGGCTATGTGCTTTACGGGAAAACAATGGTTGCTCTAATTAGTGCTAACGACTACTCAACACTTGCTGTTGATATCGCCTTAATTGTGAGCGCCATTACCTTGTCATTAGTAGCTAAAAAGCTTAACACGACACAAATTCAAGCACAGGATGAACCATCAGAAGAGTCATCAAGCTTAGCTGCAGTAAAATAGAGTACTCACTAGCCATAATTAAGCCCTTAACAATTTAATGTTAAGGGCTTAATTCTTCAAAAAGACTAATCTTCGAGCGGTTTACCAATAGCAAGTATTGCCTTATGTTGTTCATCAGAAACAGGGTAAATGTCTTTGATATAACATTTAAAGTGTGGATATTCAGGCACAGAAAACGCGTCAAAGTTTTTAGATAATTGATACGTTGTTGATTGATGCGTAATTAGCGTTTGTGCATAATCCAAGTCGTGGCAACGCCCTTTTAATTCAATAACATAGCGTTTCTTAAACGGGCTCTTAATCGCAATATAGCTGTCGGTTAGTGATTGCCAGTTATTCATTTTAAAATTATTAACGTGTTTTACGGCACTAATGTCGTTTTCATTAAAATACGCTTGATAAGCGGCATTCTTTTCTTGACGGGACAAGGTGTCCGGATTCGTCGCACAACCAGCGGTTATTAAAACAATAGCGCTTAATGTCAGAAGTTTTTTCATGAGATATACCTCACCGTTATGAGTTAATAGGAACAATGTGTTCAACCATTAATTGAACAGACTGTTTATTTCTAAATTCGTTCACATCTAACTTGTATGCAACTTCAACCCATTGAATATTTGGGTTTGGCCATGTTTCAAGATCAACATTAAATGCAATAGCATCGACGACTAGCGCACTATTCTCAGGCTCAAGAACCAGTTTTAAATGTTTTTCGCCCACCAAACGTTGTTGTACGACTCTAAACTTACCATCAAAACAGGGCTCTATGAAACCTTGTCCCCATGGACCAGCGCCCCGTAACAAACTAGCAATGTCTAAATTGATTTCAGAAGACTGTAATTCTCCATCCGTCATAATTTTTCCACTAAGTTGTTCCGTAGATAAGGTTGCTTTAGCTTGTGCCTCAAATAACGTCGCAAAACGCGGGTAATCTTCAGCGTTAATTGACAGTCCAGCCGCCATCGCGTGTCCACCAAACTTTAAAATGATACCAGGCGCTAATGTGTTGATTCTTTCTAATAAATCGCGCAAATGTAAGCCTTCAATCGAACGACCGGAGCCTTTTAACTCACCGTCACCGGCATCCGCGAATACGATCACCGGACGGTGGAACTTTTCTTTAATACGAGAGGCAACAATACCGCTGACACCTTGGTGCCATTGTGGATGAAACAATGCAAAAGCATACGGAATTTCGCCTCCCTCTTGAGTAAAAGGCAGTTGTTCAATAATCTTTAACGCTTCTTGCTGCATGCCCGCTTCAATACTGCGACGGTCTTTATTGAAACCATCAAGTTCAGAAGCGATTTCTTGCGCTCGATGTTCGCTGTCTGTTAACAAACATTCAATGCCTAATGACATATCATCAAGACGTCCAGCAGCGTTGAGCCGAGGGCCAATGGCAAAGCCCATATCACTGGCAACAACACGGTTAAGGTTACGTTTTCCTATTTCTAATAAGGCTTTAATGCCTGGGCGAGTTCTTCCAGCTTTAATACGTGCCAAACCTTGTTCAACTAATATTCGATTATTACTATCTAATATAACAACATCAGCAACGGTACCTAGAGCCACAATATCTAAAAATTCTGCCATGTTAGGCTCTTCAAGCCCATGATCAGAAAAATAATTTTCTTTTCGCATTTCAGCTCGCAACGCCAACATCACATAAAATGCAACGCCGACACCAGCAAGATTTTTACTCGCAAATTCACAATCAGGTTGATTTGGATTCACTATCGCATCCGCTTGAGGTAACTCGTCGCCAGCGAGGTGATGATCGGTAACAATGACAGTCATTCCTAGCGCCTTGGCGCGCTCTATCCCATCGATAGATGAAATACCATTATCTACGGTCATAATCACTTGCGTTCCTTGTTGATGAGCAATATCAACAATAGGCACAGATAGCCCATAACCAAAATCGAATCGGTTAGGCACAATATAATCAACTTTTTCGGCACCAAAGCGGCGTAGTGTCAACATAGATAAAGCAGTAGACGTTGCTCCATCGGCGTCAAAATCGCCAACGATGGTAATGTGTTGATGATTAACAATGGCGTTAAATAGCAGTTTAGCTGCCACATCGGCATCTTTTAACGTCGAAGGATTAATAAGGTTTTTAAGCTGATAAGACAAATCCTGACTAGAGTTTATTCCCCTACTAGCATAAATTCGTTGCAGTAAAGGGTGATTTAAAAAGCTTAAGTGAGAGTGCTCAACTTGCGGACGACGTTGGACAATAGTGCTCATCATTTACCTTGTAAAATTGCATAAAAAAGCCAGCACACCATAACATGGCGGCTGGCTTGTTGACATCAATTGCCTGTTATTTATTGTTAATTAAGGTTATCAACTAAAAACAGATTTAATCAAACTGAGAACTCGCTGACTATCAACTTCAAGACAAATATTAGTAACAGGTCTATTTTCCCAAAAATCTAGCGCAAATGTTTGGTCGGGTTTTGCTGTAATGGTCTGCCCAATACCAACGCCCTCAACGGCAACGCGAACAACTCGATTTTCTGTTTTAAAAATGTCAGGCTGTAATGCATAAATAATGGTCGAAGCATCATGGACAAAACACCCTTTAATACCGAATGTTTTGTAATAAAAATCAAAATAAAATTGTGTCGCTTGATATAAGAAGTCGCCTTCTTTGCCGTTATTATCACGAATATGTGTTAACAGTTCATTATCCATGATCACCTGATGTGTCACATCAAGCCCAATCATAGTAACCGGCCATGACGCGCCAAAAACAAGTTCAGCGGCATGAGGATCATTAATAATATTTGCTTCAGCTACCGGTGTAACATTGCCTTTTTCTTCTGCGGCGCCGCCCATTAAAATGACTTCGTCAACTAAATCAACAATACTTGGGTCAATCTTTAGCGCCTGTGCGAAATTCCCTAGTGGACCCAATGCTACCAAGGATACCTCATTAGGATACTGATGAACTGTATCTACAATTAGCTGAGCTGCACTGCGCTTATCAGCTTGTCGTGTTGACGCTGGCCAATTGATATTGCCAAATCCATCACTGCCATGTACAAAATCAGGTGGGGCTAATGCCGGTGCGGCAATAGGTGTCGCAACGCCTTGCGCGACAGGAATATCGCACTTGGCAAGTTCTAACAAGGTCAGCGCATTTTTAGTTGCTAAATCAACGGCAACATTACCAAAGGTCGTTGTTAGCGCTAATACATCCAGCTCTTTTGACTTAAGCGCCAGCATAATTGCCATTGCATCATCAATGCCCGGATCTGTATCGATAATAATCTTACGCATTGTGTTGCTCCATAAAGTCAGCTACTTGAGGTAGTGTCGGAATGGCACTCGATGCGCCATGTTTCATGACACATAATGCCGATGCCGCACAGGCTTGACGTAACGTATCTTCAATACTAAGTGATGATTGTAAGCCAGCTAACGCATAGCCAATAAAGGTATCGCCGGCAGCAGTTGTATCGACGGCATCGACTTTAAATGCTGGCACTTCAACCATTTCACCTTGGTTTAGATATCTAACGCCTTGGCGACCTAACGTCAGAATAATCTTTAAATTTGGGTAATCTGTTTGTAATGATGCCTGTGCTAATGCAACAGAATCTACATCGCATAGATCCATCGCTTCGACTTCGTTGACGATTAGTAAATCAATGTCATTCATTAACGGTTTCACAATTTTTGTGTTCATTGGCGCAGGATTGAAAGCGACAGATAAGCCAAAATGCTTGGCACGCTGAATAATAAGGTCGATGTTGTTGGTTTCATTTTGTAATAAAACCCAATCTTCTTTATTCGCTTGTGATAACACCTCATCAATTTGCGCTAAGCTAAGTTCATGATTTGCACCGGCAAACAATACTATGGCATTTTCAGCATCATCATTAACCTGAATAATGGCATGGCCAGTTGGAACATCAGACAGTGCAACGTGTGTTGTACTTACACCGCTATCGATTAATGTGTTTAATAAAAGTGAATCATTTTTTGAAATAGCACCAACATGTTGCACACTGCATTGCGCGCGCCCAAGCGCGATAGACTGATTTGCCCCTTTACCACCAAGCACTTGTTGATAGTCATTTGAGGTCATGGTTTCGCCTGGGCGAACAAAATGAGAAACACGATAAACATGGTCTATGTTTATCGAACCGAAATTATAAACAATCATAAAAATCCTTAATTCAAGAACTTCCTAAGCGAATGCCACTAAGATAAGTTGTTTGAACATAACATGCTATTTAGATTAGCAAAAAGGATGGGATTAAAACCTTGAGCAGGCTCCCAAAACACCCTTATAAAAAATAAAAGTGTTTGGGAGACAAGATGGAATGAACAGATTAGATGGTAAAACGACTTAATAAACCGTGTTGTTTTTGAGTCACTTCGCGTTGTTCGCCCATTGCCGCATTCGTTGTTTGTGCATTATCAACTACTTTCTGAGATAAATCTTTAATGTTGGTGGTGTTGCGATTGACTTCTTCTGCCACCAAACTTTGCTCTTGTGCTGCCGACGCAATTTGTAGATTCATTTCGGTAATTTCGTTGATCGCTTTACTAATGCTAGTTAAGGCTTCATTAGCTGACTGTGCTTTATCAACACATTGTGTTGCCTCTTCTTGCGATTGAGACATCACGTTTGCAACCGACATAGAGCCTTGTTGCAACACATCAATCATATTTTTAATTTCAGACGTTGATTCCTGAGTACGTTGGGCAAGATTACGCACTTCATCAGCAACAACCGCAAACCCTCGTCCTTGTTCACCAGCACGTGCTGCCTCAATCGCTGCATTTAATGCCAATAGATTCGTTTGTTCTGCAATGCCGTTAATCACAGACAGAATAGTTTCTATCGACGCCGTTGAGTCTTCTAATTGCTTAACTTCACTCACCGCATCTTCGATATGCCGAGACAATGACAAGATAGATTCAGACGTATCACTAACAATGCCAGCCCCTTGTTGTGCCGCAATATCAGCTTCAGATGCTGAATCCGCCGCTTGTTTAGCGTAACCAGAAACTTCCAGTGCTGTTGATGACATTTCATTCATAGCGGTTGCTAGTTGCTCTAACTCTGATAATTGCTGATGCATTGCATTAACAGCTTCTTCCGCACCTTGAGTCGTTTGTTCTGCATTATGTGAAATATCTGTTGCCAGTGACTTACAGTCACCAATGAGCGATTGCAAATTAATTGCGAAAGAGTTGAAACCTCTAGCTAGAGTAGCAAATTCAACATCGCCAGAAGTCGATAAACGTTGAGTTAAATCCCCGTCACCGCCAGCAATATCTTGCATTGCTGTTGATATTTCATCGAGTGGACGCATTAGGCGTTTAATCAACACTAACATGGCTATCACGCCAAAAATTAACGCAACCGTTGAATACAGTACAGCCTGACTACGCAGAGATGACGCTAACGCATTCACTTGTTCTTCATCGATAGCTACACCAAGATACCAGTCAACACCTTCAACTTTTTTAAATTTGGTCATCCACATCTTGTCATCGCGTTCGATATATTCAAACTCGTTACCGGTTAAATTTAATGAACGCCCAAAGTAATCCTTCATCATTTTGCCGTTAAAACTAACATCAGGATGGGAGATTATTTGACCATCGCTACTCACTAAAAACGCATAGCCAGATTTTAAGATTGCAACTTTGTTAAGAATATCACCAAGCCCTGATAAGCTAACATCTAAGAACATAGCGCCATGAAAACGACCATCTTTATCCATTGGGATCCCCATTGACACGACAATCTCTTTAGTGACAGAGTCCGGGTATGGCGCAGTGTAAATAATCTTATTAGCTCTTTTGGCTTCAATGTACCAAGGACGAGTACGTGAGTCATAATCTGGAGCAGGATTCCAATTTGGATCATTATCAACAATACTGCCGTCAGATTCGAAACCAACACCAGCTAAGATAAAGGCTTCTCGAACGGCAGGCTTGGTATAAACGCGCTCAATATTTTCATTGGAGATATCATCTTCAATTAAGTCCATTACATAGCCACCAACAATCTTCTTACCGTGCATAATGCTAGCGATATTTTCAGATAATCCATTGCTGATTTCATCAATGCTATCAGCCACCATCTCATCAAGGCTAGATTTAACATTTAGATATTGATTTAACGATAATAAACTTAGCGATAACAACAAAATAATAGATGTTGCACCGACTAATTTAAATTTAAATTGCATAATACTCTCCTGTGCAGATTGAGACCAACCAATCCGCGATGCCTATTGCCACTTTATTGAAAAATTGTATTTAAGGCCAATGCTAATAGCCGTTGAATCTTCATCATAATCAAATGCCTTACGGAGCACTTCACCATGAATTTGGAAATTATCTGATAAATGATGTTCTAAGGTGATATTAAAGCCATGATGGCTATTATTAACGGCCTCTGGCATATCATTGTCTAGATGAAAGTACCCGAATTTGGCGGTATATTCCTTTGAAAGAGGATAAGCCATCGAGACATCAACTGTTGTTTGCTCAGAGTCCAATCCAGCAACAACATCAAGATCTCTCTCCTGCCAAGCGGCAGCAATATAGAATCCATTATCAAAACGATTAGCCAAAGAAACAGCAACCGTATCAGCCGTGCTACCGACTAAATCAGCGTTATTATCATCTGCAAAATCTTGCGTGAGATAAGCAGCTGCAATATGTAAATCATTGTGATCATAAGTCAGTCCGACATTAACCATATCGGCATCATCACTTGACTCAAATCCATTAAATTGAGCACTGGCTAGCAATGATACGTTTTGCCATGACTTTTTATAACTAACCATATTATTGACAAAAAACGGACTGTAATTGTCATATGCAAAAGGAGCATTCGCATGATTAAAAATATCAACATATTCAGCAATCAGTAAATATTGAACAGGACGCTGCTTACCGATAGCCACTCTGCCGTAAGGACTGTCAACACCGACATATGCACGGCGTGACTTACCAAAATCACCGTTATTAGCGATGTCGATTGACCATTCACCATGACCAATCGCAGTCCAACCGTTGGTTAATTCATGTTCAAAATAAAAACCTGCGTGGGACAAAAAGTCGGTCACGTCTGTCTTATTTGAATCGCCCTGATCAAATTGAGTTAAACTTGGTCGCAAAGTCCCATAGAATTTTCCACTTGATTTATCACTGGCTTGTTTAGAGTGATTCGCCTGCTGACTTTCTAAGGCTGAAAGTCGCTTTTTAAGGCGCTCTATTTCAATATCGTTTGCGAATGAACTACTAGAAAGTGCAAAAAGTATACAACCACTAATAAGTAATTGTGCCTTTGTAGGTTTAATCATAGTTCCTCCTTAATGAGGATTGAGTTAGCTAAGTTAATAATCGCGCCTATTTACCACATCATTTAGTGGCAATTTATATAGCGTTCTAACCACGCAATCTTGCTATGTTTCTATATCTGAAATTCATATCGATATTAAGTTGACTTATTTATCAAGTTCAAACTTTAAGATATGTTTATATATTACAACGCAATAATATAAGCAATGCAATGAGCAATACTAAATTAGGACTTATAAAACTTAATTGAGAATTTATTATTGCTCTTTTTTTATTTGATGCTCAACCTACAACTAGCTCATCGGAGGTCAAGTTTCCTATAGGAAATATTTCCACTAAAGGCTACACCAAGCCCCTTCTAACTACAATACCCAAATGGTAAGACTTCACGTAACGTAGTAAACTCTCCCTCAAATTAACCGTTCCAATACTTTTATGACAAAACTTGATTTTTCTTCTTTCAATAAAGATGCTGCTGCTTCTTTTAACCAACAACGCAATCTCATCAAGCAAGTGCTTAAGGGTCAAAGCGTACTTTGCAAACAATGCAATCACCCCATAACAATAACTCACTCGGATAACGAACAACTTAGCATTGGATGTACCAAAGGTTGCACCAGCATTACTATGGACAAAGACTAAATAATGAACTACCAGATCAAATTTCGACTAGTGGTTGCGGCATTGATGTCATTTTTCATGGCATTAATAATGAGTGGGTGCATTATGGCAACCCAATTTTCACCGTTAAAACTTCCATTTTACAACGCTTGGTTTGACGCTTTTATTTTTGCGTGGCCAATAGCATTCCCAGTTGCCTTTCTTGTTTCACCGATAGCCTTAAAAATTGCAACGAAATTATTACCCCCACCAACAACATAAAACTTGCAGCTTGCCGAGTTTTTAGCTGTAATCGCATGAAATGAGTTATAGAGTAAAGACCGTATTTTGAAGAAGACATTAGAATACAGTGCGTGGGTTATAGTAATGATGGTTGCCGCAATCATTGTTTATCAATGGCGCTGGCTTGAACCCCAGAGTATCGATAGCACAGTAGCTGTTGAATCAACTAACGCGCCAAAAAACGTCTCCACTTCACACATAGTCCCCCCTGCATGGTCAGTCGAATTAGCAACTCATCAGCTTGTAATTTCAGAGCACAGTCAATATAGCCTGCCACTCAGATTCAACGGTATCGCAGTCGATGAGATTGAGCTTAGCGCTTCGCGTATTGAAGGTATAAAATTAGCTCGAGATAATAATAATTTAATCATTGAAGTCGAAAAAATTAATTTTTCAAAAGCTAATTTAACACTCGAATTTCAGTCCAAAAGCATTCGACAATCAAAACAACTGACATTAATACATACAAAACCAGCCACGAGTCCCAACGATTCAACGGCCTTTCAAATACGCAATTCAAATTATGAAATGGCCTCGCTCAGCGGTACCCTATCTTTTGACCGACTAACTTTTATCGAATCAGAACAAGACGATATAGTCGCTTATCATTTCAACCCTGATCAACCAAGCCAACAACCGCTACGTTTTATTCGTATAAACTTACGTGACAAGAATGACTTAGTGGTTGCAAGCACCTATACCGACGAATTCGGTTATTATGATTTTTCAATTCTTGCGACAAATGGCAACTATCAATTAGAAGTACTTTCACAGATGATTACACAAGATAATCATGGAAATAGCACCTATAGCCAAGTTATTAATCCTAGTGATGCTTATTCTGAACGGGTTAATCAACAACGGTTATATTCAGTTCGCTCAAGATCATTACAGTTGCTCTCTGGTAACAATGAATACGATATGCATCTCACCACAGGATGGCATTTCACCTTGAGAGAATTTGAGCCTCAATACAGTTATGCACAACCTTTTGCGATTCTCGATACGCTAGCCAAAGGTTTTAACTATCTTTCACAACAAGACATCGCCGTTACACCTCATAATACATCCCTAACCGTCCATTGGAGTCAAGATCCGCAAATGACCAAAAATACGACGGGTTCTTATTCCTCACACTACAATCGTATTTATATAAGCGGAACTAACGCACTCGATACACAGCAACGTCCCATTAGCACAATATCGGAATGGAATGAACACACTATTTTGCATGAGTTTGGACATTATTATATGCAGCAAATAGTAGGTAGAGATGATTCTCAAGCAGGACATCACACTGCCTTTGGTTTTGGCTCATTAACCCTCGCATTTTCAGAAGGCGTTGCGAGTGCACTTGCTAAAACTGTTCTACAAAACTGGCATGATAAACGTGTCAGTTTTGATGCAGATAAAAAGCGATTTGTTGTCAACACACAGGCGATTATTCATCAATCAAGGCTAGAAAAACAACGTCAGCTAAAAAACATTAACGGAGAACTCTATCAGCGCCCCTCATTTGATTATTCTCCTTTTATCGAGCAGACCATTAGCTATTTTATTCTATCGATTATTGATCCCAACGCCCCCTACAGCCTGCGTACGAATAAACTTTTTGATGTCATCGGATTCAATGGATTTCACCAATCCATGATGAACTTAACTGATGGCAAAGCATTGACGACTATTTACAGCCTCGCCCACCAACTCAAACAAGATCACCCTCATCAGCAATTAACCATTGACGACTTAGGCCAACAACTCGATTTACTATTTGATGATCAATGGGGAAATAATCAATTGCCTTTAGATTCCCATATCATAGGCTCCAATCAACACTTACTTTCTGAACGTGTTCAATATCCGTTTTACCTGACGTTATCGTTGGATAAACCAAATGACATTTCATTTAATGGCGCCTTACAATCAATATCAACAATGCGCCCAGGTACGCTGCGATATTTACGATTCACCGCCCCACATGACGGTATTGTAGAAATTATTATTCCTGACATCGTCGAAGACGGCATTAGGCATCAGTTTTCATTTAATGTTCTGTCGTCGGGTGAACGAATTGCATCATCACAAAACTATAAAGAACAACAACTGCAAGCATTAGCGTTTAGGGCGTCTCAGGATGACATCTATATCATTCGAGTATTTAACGAAGCCTATCAAGATAAAAAGCGGATTGCCGATCACATCATTACGGCGCAAGTGACCGCTTATTATAGGCGATAAAGTGTTGACTTTTTTTTGACTATTGACGCAGTAGACTCATAAAACTTTTCATCAACCAGAAATTATTATGAGTACTATCAGAGTATTAATTGTTGATCGCTGTATTCAATCGACCATCGACATTAGCAATTACCTTAGCGATAGCAACATTGAATTAGACTTTGCCTATCATGGCATTAGCGCGTTAGAGCTCATTATCAAGAATGAATACGACATTCTGATCTTAGATGCTTGTATTACCAAGCTAGATGCTTTGTCATTGTCAAAGAAGTTACGTCAGCAACTATTTTCTAGCATGCCGATAATTGTATTAAGTAAACAAACAGAGCTTGCCTTTAAAGTGCAATGTTTTGAAGCTGGCGTGGATGATGTCGTTGCCAAACCCTGCGCACCACAAGAGCTTTACCATCGTATCCTAGCCATGGCTAAGCGCGGTCCACTGCGCGGAATTGGTCAACAGAAAATTGCTGATTTAAGTGTCGATTACAATGCCGCAACGATTACTCGCGGCACGCGAAAAATCAAACTGCACCAAATGCAAATGAAGATAATCAAAGTACTAGCCCAACATTATCCGAATACCGTTTCTCGTGAAGTATTAGAACAAGAGATCTGGTCAGGCGTCCTGCCCGATAGCTCACCATTGAGAACGCATATTTATCGATTACGCCAAAATATTAAAAACCAATTAGACCGAGACATCATCAGTACGGTTTACGCTAAAGGTTATAAAATAGCGTGATAACACGCTATTTTATAAGTCGCTATTACGCGGTTTCAGGAAAGTGTTTTTGGTTTAGCATGACCTCGATAGCCGCTTGAAATTGCTTTCCTAGTTGAGGATGAGCAAGGGCATATTCAACATTAGCAGCCAAGTATCCCAATTTACTACCACAATCGTGTGACTTCCCTTGTAATTGATATGCAGAGACTGCTTCTTGATGAATAAGCGCAGCAATAGCATCAGTCAACTGTATCTCACCACCCACGCCCGGTAAAACCTTGCTTAGCAGCGGCCAAATATCTGACGAAAAAACATACCGACCAACAATCGCTAAATTTGAAGGAGCATCTTTAATGTCAGGTTTTTCTACCACATTGTGAATGGGCCAATTTAATCTCGCCATATTATCGATGTACTGCTTTTCAGCGCCCTGACAATCGACGATTCCATATTGATTAAGTAAATGAGAAGGGACAGGCTCAACCATCACCTGACTTGCTTGCCAGTGTGCAAAGTTATCAATCATTGCTTTGAGATCATTGCCTATTGGTGCTTGAGATATTAGTACATCAGGTAATACAACGGCAAAGGGTTCATCTCCCACCAAAGAATATGCCTTAAGTACTGCATCGCCAAGGCCTAGTGCCTCACCTTGTCGCACATGCATAATGGTCACATCTGCTGGCACTATTGATTTAATTTCATCCAGTAATTGACGTTTAACTCGCTTTTCAAGCGTGCTTTCTAATTCAAATGACGTGTCAAAGTGATTTTCGATGGCATTCTTAGATGCATGAGTCACTAAAATGATTTCCTTGATCCCAGCAGCAACACACTCGTCGACAATATATTGAATAATTGGCTTATCAACAATAGGTAACATTTCTTTGGGAATAGCTTTAGTAGCAGGCAACATCCTTGTCCCCAGCCCAGCAACTGGGATCACTGCTTTTTTAACAACGTTAGACATTACACACATTTCCTAAATTAAACTAAAACGCTAATTTAATGCCTTCAATGTCTAAAGAATGTCTAGCGTCGAAAACCTATTTATTTACAGGTTTGTAAACGACACGACTTGCTAATAAATAGTTAACAATAAGCCCGGCGCAAACCCCAACAACAAATGCAGCGGCTGTTGGAAGCCAACAAGTTGCAAGATAGAAAACCGATAAATTTACCCCACCAGCAACGTGTGCGGCTAACATATGCTTCCCCCATTGCTTTCCTTTCGCCACACTATTACTGTCACGAAAAGTAAGATGTCGATTACCAAACCAAGTCACAGTGGCCGCAATCCAAAAAGCGATGACGCGAGACAACATTGCTTGTTCCAACAACGTAAACAAAACCGCAAATATTGCACTATCGGCAACAAATCCAATACTACCAACTAAGCCAAAAGCACTTATTTTCTTCATAATATTCCTCCACCTGCGAATATTAACGAAGATAAAGTCAATGAAATGTCACTTTCACATTTGAGTGACTTTTTTTAGACCTACTCCGAATTATCCTAATCCTTCTATCATTAGGAAACTATTATCATGAAGCTCATTTCGTCAACCAATGAAGTTACGCTCAGCATCATTGTCCCCGTTTATAACGAAGTTCAAATGCTGCCAACTTTTCACCATCAGCTTATGTGTACCATAGCGACCTTAGCCCACGAAACTATCGAACTAATTTATGTTAATGATGGAAGCAAAGATAGTAGCTGGGCGTGTCTTCAGACACTGCCACACTCGTTAAATCACTGCCAAGTGCGTTGTATTAACCTCAGTAGAAATTTTGGCAAAGAAGCGGCTATGACCGCAGGACTGGATTATTCAGTTGGTCAAGCAGTCATATTTTTAGATGCCGATTTACAAGATCCGCCAGAGCTTATCCCGCAAATGCTTAATAAATGGCGAGAAGGTTTTGATGTCGTCAACATGAAGCGCAGCGATCGCGTAGGCGAATCAGCATTTAAAAAATTGAGTGCTTTTTGTTACTACCGACTCCTCACCAAACTCTCTGATGTTGAGTTACAACAAGATGTTGGTGATTTCAGATTACTAAGTCGCCGTGTCGTTGAAGCAATCAAAAAACTTCCTGAACGCAATAGATACATGAAAGGAATTTTATCGTGGCCAGGATTTATCCAAACAACCTTATCATTTGAACGTCCAGCGCGTGTTGCAGGCGAAACAAAATGGTCATTCTTACAGTTGGTTGGACTTGGATTGTCAGGCATAACCTCTTTCAGTGTTAAGCCACTTCGACTTGCAACTTGGGCAGGCGGAATAATCTCAATTGCTGCATTTTTCTATGCGATATTCGTTGTTTTTAAAACATTAATTGTCGGTGAAAGTGTTGCTGGATATCCAACGATGATATTGGTGATCTTAACACTAGGTGGATTACAGCTGTTGGCCATTGGCGTTGTAGGTGAATATATTGCACGCATCTTCACTGAATCCAAAGGCCGTCCAATTTATATCGTCATGGATAACGAAATAAGCGCTGCTCAAGAAAATGACGTAAGAGAGCTCCATCATGGATAATAGCATTAACCCGTTACTTCGTTGGTTACTAGCCATTGGTGTCTTCGTCCTTAGTATTCGATTAATTTCACTAGGTTTTTACCCACTTTACGACACGACTGAAGCCCGCTATGGTGAGATTGCTCGGTTAATGCTTGAAACAGGTAATTGGGTAACGCCTTTATTTGATTATGACGTGCCCTTTTGGGGAAAACCACCACTGCAAACTTGGATCAGCGCAGCCAGCTTAGGCGTGTTTGGTATCAATGAATTTGCAGCACGCCTACCGCATTTTTTGTGCACCTTGGTTACCTTGTTTTTGACTTATAATTTCGCTAATCAATATTTTGGCACTCGTCGCGCCGTTATCAGCATTATCGTGCTAAGCGCCTGCCTCGGATTTACCGTAACGGCAGGCACAGTCATGACTGATAGTGCCCTGTTGATGGCAACAACATTAGCTATGATTAGCTTCTGGCGATGTTTTCAAGGGCACAATACTACAAAGAACGGCTTGTTATTTTTTGCTGCACTGAGTTTAGGGATGTTAATTAAAGGGCCTGTAGCTGTTGTGATTATTGGCATTGCACTAACAGTGTGGAGTATCAGTCAGCGTTGTTTTATGTCTGCCATCACCTCACTTCCGTGGGGAAAAGGGCTACTACTATTCACTGCATTAACCCTCCCTTGGTATGTATGGGCAGAGCTTCGAACACCAGGTTTCTTAGCGTACTTTATTGTCGGTGAACATATTCAGCGTTTTTTAGTCTCAGGATGGCAAGGCGACTTATATGGCACAGCGCATAGAGAGCCCCGTGGCATGATTTGGCTCTTTTGGATTGGCGCTGCCTTTCCTTGGTCGCTTGTGTTAATAAAACAATTTATATCGTTCATAATTCGCAACGCGAAAGGCTCACCACAAAAACCAATACCTCCTATAACTAGTTATCTTTTATGTTGGATGATAGCGCCGTTGTTATTATTTACGCTATCGGGAAATATACTGCCGGCCTATGTGTTACCGGGAATAACAGCCATGGGACTATTAGTCACGCAATGGATAAATAGCCAACGTTGGTTAGCGACTTTAGCGCTGGTAGCTTATGGATTGTTACTCTTTTTTATCGCGTGGGTATCATTTGGTCAACTATCGAAAACATCGGAAAAAGAATTGATTAGTCATCATATGCAACAAATGAATAAAACGCCGCTGCTTTATTGGCAAAAGCGCCCATTCTCAGCGCAATTTTATTCATATGGCCAGGCTAAACTGCTGACGAGTGAACAAACTCTGGCGAATTTACTACTCAATAACAATGAATTTTATATAGCCATCGCTCATACTGAAACAAGTGATCAATTGTTAATGTTAAGCAATCAGTGCAAAAATATTGAACAGACTCGTGATAGAATTTTATTTCGCTGCTCAAAGACAGATTAAACGGGAGTTAAACTTTATGAATGTGCTGTTAATCGAAGATTGTCAGGAAGTCGCCGAAATTATTTTCGATTACTTTGAGCAAACAGACATTGAACTCGACTACGCTGCCACTGGTACCCTAGGGTTAAAGCTTGCTAGTGAACAGGATTTTGACTGCATAATTTTAGATATTATGTTACCCGGCATCGACGGTTTATCCCTTTGCAAAGCATTACGCCAGCGGGGCAAAGATACCCCAGTTATCATGCTCACGGCACGGGATACCAATCTTGATATCAAACAAGGGCTTAATATTGGCGCCGACGATTATTTAGTTAAACCCTTTGATATCGAAATTCTTGAAGCGCGTATTCATTCCCTCATTCGTCGTAGCAGTGGCAGCGGTTTTAAAACCTATTTACGCTGTGGAGAACTCAAGCTGGATTTACAAAATTATCATGTTTGGCGTGGTGAAATAGCCATTAAACTCAACCCTAGTTGCTTTAAAATCCTTAAATTATTGATGGAGAAATCCCCGGCATTAGCCACGAGACAAGAAATAGAACACGTATTATGGGCTGATGATATGCCAGACCAAGACATCCTGCGTAAGCATATTTATCAACTTCGCAGTAAAGTAGACAAACCTTTTACCCAAGAATTAATACAAACCGTGCCTAAGCTTGGCTACAGAATAAGTGCTTAATGATGAATAAACTCCAACCATTTAGTCGAAAAATTGCCAAGATATTTGTCACTATCGCTGCTTGCTTATTAGCGTTTTACTCACTCGTTGTTGAGCTTACTGTGCATTATGCCGAAAATCTAAATAGCCAAACTCGTTTGTCTGTCATTGCGCCGCACCATTTAACGTTGTTCGAAGAGTCCGCTCAAGAGCAACAAATCCAAGTCAGTCCAATCAATAGCATATACAGTCATTATCATCTTCTACCTGAGCACGTTAAAGCACTCATTGAACCAGCATGGACAGGCATGACACACCATACCGTTGATGACAGTGAACTAGAGTTTAGTATCTATGCTACTAAAAACAACCAAGGGCACATCGTATACGCTATAGAAGACACGACTAATATCGAATGGAATGATTATGATTTTTTAATCGTGGAAATCATGTTGCTGTTTTTTGGCATTATTTTATTCATCATTTCCGCAGGCTTCATCATTAATATGGCTAAGCGTATTGCGGCTCCTTTTAGCGACTTAGCCAATCAGTTACACAACGAACAAGATGAAAACCTATCGCCAATAAAAGTTGACGGTGAACTATCACTTGAGTTGAACAAAATGCTACAAGGCGTCAATCATTTTAGATCACGCATCAAAGAAGCATTAACCCGTGAACAATCTTTCACGCGCTATGTCAGTCACGAACTTAGAACACCGATGACAGTCATCAAAGGCAGTTTGAGTCTACTGCGCCGACATGATGATAAAGATGTTGCCAAACAGGTCGCGAGAATAGAACACGCCATCGATGACATGGAGCAGCTCACTCAAACCTTCTTACTTCTTGCCCGCGATGAAGATAACGCCCAAGCTCAATGTGAAGTGTCAGAAAGTTTTATTGATAACATTCATCAAAATCTGAAAAAACGTATCGTCTCAAACAATGTTGACTATCAAATGCAGCTTCAACAGCCAGTAACATTAAATGCAGAACCAGTATTGGTGCGTTCACTAATCAGTAATTTACTGCTCAATGCCATTAATTGCAGTATCAATGGCACCGTGACTCTCATGGTAAGCCAGCGCGGTATTAATGTGATTGACAATGGCGTAGGTCTCAACAAAAAGAGCCGTGGCTACGAAGGTTTTGGCATTGGTCTGAACGTGGTGCAAGACATTTGCAAAAAGTATCAATGGCAGTTTTCCCTCGTTAATAATGACACTCAAGGTTGTACTGCCACTGTTTCATTTGAATCCGCTATTGAAGAATATTAAGTAACTCTTGTGGCGGACGGTAACCCACCAGCAAACTACCATTATCTAACACAATTGATGGTGTCGCATTTACGCCAAACTCAACACCCAGTTGATAATGTTGCGGGACTTGATTTTCACAGGAGTTTTGCGCGATTTTAGCGCCGGCTTTTAACTCGTCCATCGCTTTGTGTTGATCGTCGCTACACCATAATGATTGCATCGCAGTCCACGCTGGATATCCTTCACCACCTCGTGGAAAGGCCATATAACGCACTGTGATGCCCAGCGCATTGTATTGTGACATCTCACGGTGCATTTTTCTGCAATAGCCGCAATCGACATCGGTAAATACAGTCACTTGATGCTTTTCATTTTTCGCTTTATAAACGATCATCGACGGTTCGTAGCCGATCATCTTAGCTAAACGCATTTTGCCCATCGACACTTCAGTTAGGTCTTCAAAGCCATTAGTCGCATCAAATAAGCTACCACGAACAATATATTTCGCATCAGCAGTGGTATAAAAAATGCCGCGTTCAGTCATGACTTCAAATAAATCGCTAATCGGGGTCTTTTGAATACTATCAATGCGAAGCCCCAATGTTTCAGTTACGGCTAACTTCACACTATTTAAATGTGACGCATCAGCTTCTTTTGACAACTTTTCTTCGGCGGATACTGCCAAACTAATTGCAATACAAAGGCTTGCAACGATCAAAAACGCCATAGCGTTTAATACTTTCATGTATTACTCCACAAACTTAATATCAACTCGCGACGTGAGTTGAAGTATTAATTCATAACAAATAGTGTCAGACCACTGAGCTATTTCTTCGACTGGTAACTGCGGTCCCCACATAATAACGGGATCGCCACAACTCACTTGATGCTCATTTCCTAAATCTACTGTCACCATATCCATAGATACACGGCCAACGATTGGGTAGCGATTACCATTAATTAATACAGGCGTTCCCGCTTTAGCATGACGTGGATAACCATCACCATAACCTATCGCAATGACCGCCAACTGCGTGTCTCGCTCAGTTTTCCAATGGGCGCCATAACCAACATTTTCGCCTTTTGCTAGCGGCTTAATGGCAATAACGCTGGTGCTTAATGTCATCGCGGCAATAAAGTCATCTTGTTCACCAATGCGATTTAGCATCGGCGAACACCCATATAATAATAAACCTGGTCGTACCCAATCTGCATGGGAGTCAGGCCACGCTATAATACCAGCTGAATTGGCTAATGTTAATTCACCATCATGTGGCTCAACCAAGGTGTAAAATTGCGACATTTGTTCGCTTGTAAAACAATTGTCTAGATCATCAGCACAAGAGAAATGGGTCATAAAGTTAATTTTTGAGTCTACAAAACCCAGCGTATTAATACGTGCTAATGCTTCATCCAATTGACTTGGCGCTATACCTAACCGATTCATCCCCGTATCAATTTTGAGCCAAACCTTTAAATTCGCCGTTAGCGTCGAATGCGCTTTCGCAAAAGCTTCAAGTTGACTCACTTGCTCAAGACTGTGGATCACCGTTTGAATGTCATGCTCAATGAGCACTTCAATATCAGCGGTATTAAAAAAACCTTCCATCAGTAAAATAGGCGTGGTGAAATCGGCGTTTCTAAGCTCTAGTGCTTCTTCTAAACGTGCCACACCAAATGCATCTGAATCAACTAAAATACGTGCCATCTCTAACACGCCATGGCCGTAGGCATTAGCTTTTAATACACTAATAACACGGCTAGTTTTTACAATGGATTTGATGCGCTTAAAATTGTGACGCACTGCTTTACGGCTAATAACCGCGTTAACTGCGCTCATTAATATTCATCATCAAACGCTGGTCCCGCATAATTATCAAAGCGAGAAAATTGACCTTGGAAGGTCAGGCGACACTTACCAATGGGGCCGTTACGTTGCTTACCAATAATAATCTCTGCCGTGCCTTTTTCCTGACTATCATCGTTATAAACTTCATCACGATAAATAAACATGATTAAATCGGCATCCTGCTCAATCGCGCCTGATTCACGTAAATCGGAGTTAATTGGACGTTTATCGGCACGTTGCTCTAGACCACGGTTAAGCTGAGACAGCGCAATAACAGGACATTTCAATTCTTTCGCCAGTGCTTTTAAAGAACGAGAAATCTCAGAGATTTCTAAGGTACGGTTGTCGGCGAGCGCAGGAACCTGCATTAACTGAAGGTAATCAATCATAATCATTGATATCCCGCCATGCTCACGCGCAATACGACGAGAACGCGAACGAACCTCTGTCGGTGTTAACCCCGATGAATCATCGATATACATTTTGCCTTGTTCTAACAACAGCCCCATAGTCGATGACACACGAGCCCAATCCTCATCTTCAAGATTACCAGTACGAACGCGTGTTTGGTCAACACGACCTAAGGAGGCGAGCATCCTCATCATGATAGATTCTGACGGCATCTCTAACGAGAAAATAATCACTGGTTTGTCTTCGTTCATTGCCGCATATTCAGCAAGGTTCATCGCAAAGGTGGTTTTACCCATCGATGGACGAGCCGCAACAATGATCAAATCGGATTCTTGGAAGCCTGATGTCATTTTATCTAAGTCATCATAACCACTTGAGACACCAGTGATACCATCGTTTGGCGAGTTGTATAACTCTTCAATTTTATCAATGGTTGCGCCAAGAATTTGTTTGATATCTTGCGGGCCTTCCGATGAGTTGGTTCGGCTTTCAGCAATCTTAAAAACTTTACCTTCGGCAAAATCAAGGAGCTGTGCACTGTCTCGACCTTCAGGTTCAAAACCCGCTTCAGCGATTTCATTTGCCACACCAATCATGTCTCGAACAACCGCACGCTCACGCACAATAGTCGCATATGCAGCAATATTCGCTGCACTTGGTGTATTTTTAGCCATTTCGCCGATATACGCGAAACCGCCCACGGTATCTAATTCATTTTCCCGTTCTAATGCTTCTGACAGCGTCACCAAATCAATGGGATTACCATGCTCAATCAAATCTGCCATGTACTTGAAAATAACGCGGTGGTCACGACGATAAAAATCGTCCGCCACGACTAACTCAGACACGCGATCCCACGCATCATTGTCAAGCATCAAACCACCAAGCACCGACTGTTCAGCTTCTAATGAATGAGGCGGAACCTTCAGCGCTTCAATTTGAGCGTCAGTCTTCGGCGTTTTTTGTTTCTTGGGTTTAAAAGGAGCTTGAGCCATGATGTCTTACTATCGTCTTTAATTGGGGTCATTATCTAATATTGGTTGAATTAAGCAATATAGGATTTGCTATCCCATGCATTAATCAGCGATTTATACATTCCTTAGAGTGAATACATAATTAACCCACACAAAAAAGCCACAATAACGATTGTGGCTTTGTTCTTTTCAGTGTTAGTTTTTCGCTTAGAATTTTCCGCGTAAACTGATACTCATTTGGCGCTCTTCGCCTAATGTCATACGCTCAACACGGCGACCAGCACCATAAGCTGCGCCGCTGATGTATTCTTTATCTAATAAGTTTTTACCAATTAGATAGATGCCTAAATCATCCCACTCATAACCAACTTTCATGTTAACCAAAGTCCGACCGTCATTATCGGCATCATAGTTTGGGTGATCTTTTGACAAACCGCGAATATCAGGATCAATTTCCGCCTTAGAGCTATTAGCGTAATTAAGGCTAACGTTAGCAAAGACACCACTATCACCACTGTAGGTTGCTGCTAAACTGCTTGTCCATTCAGGTGAATCAGCAAACGAACGGCCAGACAAGTCGCGAATCACGTCTTCCCCTGCTGTTGGAATAACCACTAAGAACTCTTTAAATTCTGTATTTGCTTGGCCTATTGACGCTGATAACTCTAAGTTATCATTGACCTGATAATAGGCTTCTAATTCAAACCCTTTAACGACTGAACTACCAGCATTTCGAGTTTCAGCATCGAACGTACTTTCTGACAACTGAACATTCACTTGTTGATCTTTCCAATCGATGTAGAACGCATTTGCGTTAACCATTAAGTCGCCATCTAGCCAGAACGAACGCATCGATAATTCATAGTTAGTGGTAAACTCAGGATCAAATTGATAGGCAGTTGCTTTACCTGAATTAACGCCGACACCTCCTGAACGATAACCTTTTTGTACGACAAAGCTTGTTGTCATGTCATCGTTCCAATGATAACTCACACCAAGTTTTGGGATAACCTCATTAAAACTTGCATCAACTAACGGAATAGGATTGTTTGCGCTTTCTACTTGAGCGATTAGCCGGGCATTGATACCAGCAATCAGTTGATCAAGTGGCGCAGGATAATTCGCGACAACTGGCATATCAGCGATGTTACCAATACTAAATAGCTGTGCATCGTTATTGTCTTGCTGTTCACGATCCCAGCGGATACCAGCGAAGATATCCCATTGATCGTTAATGTGGTAAGTGGCATCAGCAAATAATGCACGCGTTGCAACATTTTGCTCTGCTGAGCTATTTTGATTTAACTGGACAGGATCCAACTTAGCGTACTGTGAAATAACATAGTTTGCTGTTGCCTCATCTAAACCAAAGCCAGCTTGTAAAAATGGCGCATTAATACCAGCAGATGCCAAGCTAATGCGTGTTACGCCGCCAAACTGACTAGGGCGATCTTCATCAAAATAATAAGCGCCGATAATGCCATCGATATTGTCGTAGTTAAACGTAAAACGTAATTCTTGACTCACCGTTTTGGCTTGCTCTTGGAAGAAACGCGTGCCACCTGCTTCAGGACCATTATCATCATCAAAATCCAACCAACCTGGCTCCGCTTTTGAGTAGGTTGATACAGAGGTTAGCTGCCAGTTTTCATTGATAGCGTAGTTAACTTCAAGGTTTGCAATATTGGTCTTGTAATTAAGCTCTTGCTTGTCATTATTAGTAATTATTCGTTGATCGAATGGGCTACCACTTGCTGGTACATTGACACCATCGGTTCCTTTGTCGGTTATTGCACGCGTCAAACTAAGCTGCGCCGTTAATTCTGGCAGTGATTTTGGCGTATATAAAAATTTCAAACGATAGAGTTTATCTTCACGAAAATCTGAATGCTCGTTTCTAATCGGGTTATAGTTAAAACCATCAAATTCTTCGCTTTCGGCGCTAAAGCGCACTGCTAATTCATCTTCAATCAAGCTGCCGCCAATAGCGACTGCAAATTCACGTTCACCGTGTTGTCCTAATTGAACACGATATTGGCCGCCAAAGTCATGAGTTGGCGCTTGCGTTGTCATAATGACTGCACCAGCTAGAGAATTACGCCCTTGTAATGTTGACTGTGGCCCTTTTAAGACTTCAATTTGGCTTACATCCCATGTTGAGAAGCCATTGCTGACCATTCTTCGTGGCATTGCCGCGCCATCAATGTAAATACTTGCTAAACCACTACTACCGGCACCGGACACATTAAAACCATCAATGCCACGAATACTAAAGCCACCATTGGCATTAGAATGAATGTTCGCTGTTTCGAACATAACTTCGCTAATATCACCAAGATTTTGCTGTTCCATTTTGTCGCTAGTAAACACGGCGATACTTGCGGGTGTTTCTTGCAGTGTTCTAGAAATTTTTTGACCAGTAACAACGATCTTTTCATATTTCTGTTTTTCAGCCTCCGGTCCAGGAGTCTGCTGTGCAACAGCATTAAATGTAATAAATGAGCCTAAAGCAATACTGATTGCCGAAGCGACTTTAGAGTGACGAAGCGAAAGTGCAGATTGACGCTTAGCGAAGGGTTTCATTGTTGTTCCTTTTGAATGACTAATTGCTTGTAATCTATACCTAATTAATCGAATCATTAGGTCATGACTAACAAATAAGAGCGCAATAGTAATAACAACCACTCTCATTTGCAATACAATTTATTGTTTTATTGTAAAGAAATAAAACACTTACAGTGAGTAGGTATTTAGTAATCTCAGGTTACAGTTAACCAAAACCACATTCACAACTTTCAGTATACTTTGAAACTTCATTTGTTATGCTAGGTACAAAACTTATCAAGGAAGAATAAATGACAGATTCAACGCCAAACGAAACCAAGTACATTATCGATCGTATTCTGCATTGGTCAGCCGCTTTGTTGATGCTGGGAATGGTGTCGACGATGGGCGCCGAAATCCACTCAACAGACTACACCATTAAGGGTGCTGTACTGCACAAGCAAGACGCCATCAATATACATTTAATGATGGGGTTAGGATTATTAACGCTTATTATTGGACGTATATTTTGGTCTGCATTTGTGTTGGAAAAACACAAAAAGCCTCAGTTTAAATCTCCACTGCACAAGACTGTAGTCACTATTACTCACCTATTAATGTACGGTTCGCTGTTTAGCATGATCGCCACTGGACTTGTCATGGTTAATAATTACGAACACCCGCTAACCTTGCTCGATTCCTTATCTTTCGCCGAAAACGGCGGTAACCTAACAACATTTACCGATGCAAGAACTACCCACATGTGGATGCTTAACGCCTTTTATGTATTTATAGTCGGTCATGTTGGCGCAGCGATTTATAGTAAGCGTTAGTAGAGTTTTAATTGAGTAACAAACATCCATTGCTGGCGCAGAGCAACGCCTTCTTGATACATGGTATCTAATAACGTGCGCCATTGTGACGGGCAGCAGTGCGCTATTTCCCGCTTTGAATAGGCTTTGTCTTCATCAAAATGAGTTGGCAAACAATGTTCTTTAAGCCACGTTAATTCTGGAAGTAATAGATATTGATAAGGCGTTGTAGCTTCGATGGCAATCGCCAAGCCGTGAGGATCAAAATCGCCGAAATAGACTTGTCCACTTGTTCCTTTTTGTTCCAACCAGCGCGCTTTTAGTGCTTGGCAAGCTTTAGAGTGGTGACTTTCATGACCGCGATAAACAACCAGCGCATTGATTAATTCACTTGGAATTTGATACTGGTGCCACGCACTAAAACAATCGCGATTCTCTACTACAATCAGATAATCATAAGATGTTAAATCTAGTGTGCGAATATCTAGCTCAACTTGAACCTGCGCAGGTGTTTCAGTCAATTGAAATAACGATTGATAAGTAAGACATAACGATAAATCACTGCACGCCGCCAGTACTAAATGCTCGGTTGGTAGCTCTTTGGCGTCTTTTTCATTAGGCGATACGTTAGCACCATCCAATCTATCACCAGCCACACCTTGTTGATAATCCAGCAGCGCCGAGTAACCCATACTTTGCAATTTAGCATCGAGTTTTTGTATGCCATCACGCGCGATGTAATAATGTTTACTATCGCCCTCACGTCCGAGATTGATGGCGTGTTCGTCACACCACATCAGCGTTTTCTTGAGCCAAGCGGCATTGCGTTTAGCTTTATAGCTTGTTTCAAGTTGAAGCGCCTTAAACGCCTTAGCTAATTCGTTGAGCGCTTGTTTAGACAAGGTTTCATCCATGAAAATCCCCTCAGTTAATGTTTAAACCACACTCAAATGCACGTCTTCAATCACGTGTAGCTGGTTAAAAACACTGGTTTCGTTAGACTTCTTGTCAAAGGCAAAGCGCTTGCGAATATCTCGCGCTAACCCTTCGTATTCGGCAATCACTTGGAAGAGCCACGTTTCACCATCCCAATCTAACTTGCTGTGTTCTAGGTAATCCAACGCACTGACTGCACTATGACTATCGAACAAGCTAATAAAGAAATTTTCAACATCTTCTTTGAGCTGTTGATGCTTAGCTTCAACAGCGAGTACTTCTTCGAGATCAAACTCGCCGCCACTGCTTAATGGCTCGACATATTCGTTAGTCGAGAGCTCAAGGCTGCGTACAATATCGCCCAGCGGTTGCTGATCGCCCACGCGATCCAGCGCCACACTAGCACTGGCGATAATAGGCGCGGCGTGATTGATATTTTCGGGCACATTAGTGCGATTGGGATAATCACCCACTTCAAATTTGGGATGCTGCTTTAAGAACGCCGCCATATTGCTAATCAGCTGTGCGCGCTCTTGTTGCTGCCTAAAGCGCGCCATCAGCTCTACTAGACGTTTTTGCACTTCAAGCAATGAACTTGAATGATCGGAAATCACCACCTGTAATTGGCTCACCAACAGCTTACGTAGTGGACCACTACTTTGTGCCAGTTCGATCATCTCGTTAAAGTCGATTAACTCAAAACCATCAAGTAAGCGACGCAATTGCTTTTGCGCTAACTCATTTTCGCGAATTTTGTCACCAAGATTGCTGACAAAACCAAAATCGGAATTGAGACGATTCCACAAACTGACGATGGCATCGCTAAATTGCCCCGTCATATCGTGTACTTTCTCCGTCAATAGCTGAAAATGATGCTCACTGCCCACGTAATCGCCGCGATATTGCGCATCGGAAAAATGTTTAACTAGGGTGCGAATTTGCTCTAATTGTCCTGCAACGTCGGCGTTTATCTGACGCTTACGCTCATCTTCGGTGAGACTGGCTATTAACGTATTCATATCTGGACGCAGACTCAGCGGCTGTGACTCATCAGGGCGATGTAAAATACGCCCCTTTACTAGCTTATCAAGCGCCGAATCATTAATACTGGTCTCGTCAAAATGCCCTTTAATATAGGCATCCATCAGTTGCGAGCTATATTTGCCAATCAAATTTAAGCGTGCAACACCCAGCGCATGTAAGCGACTTTGCGGGCTTTTATCTTTGTCTTGCTTGCGAGAGGCCATTAGAACATAGACTCTTGTTGCGGCATATCATCGAGTGGCAATGACTCTTCATCTTTTATGAAACGCACCATTTCCACCAGCTGCTCAATTTTACCTGTTACGACATAAAACTGACGATCTTTATGAGGTTGGTGCAAATAACCAGCTTCTTTTAAACGCTTAAACACTTGCTTAAGTTGGGCGTCAAGATTGTCACTGCTCGATTTAAAAAAGCGATCACTGGCTAATTGCGTGAAGCGTTGACGTAGTGATTGATTATCTTCTGTACGCAATGCAAATTCTTGAAATTTAATGGTGTCGCCAGCGCTTAACGCACCATCGCGCCCAAGGCTTTCTTGCACAAGTTGCATCCATTCTAATAACGGTAATAGTGATTGCACCGTTTGCTTAAACTCTTTCGACAAATGTTCACGGGCATCACCGTTGAGTTCTTGATACGCGAGAAAATAAACGCTGTTATCACTGCTCGACGCTACACGGCGATTAAGCGGTCGTAAAAAGTGATTAAGCTCTTCACGCACTACTTCATCAGACAATCGTCGATAAGCTTCTTCATCGGTAACCTGACAAATACTCGCACCAGCTAATAGCGATTCTAGTAATGGGCCATGTTCAATCATTAGTTCACTCCTTCACTAGATTTTTGTAACTGTTGTGCGATTTTCGCTTCAATTCTATTTACTTTCGGTTCAATTCGCTGCAAGCGTTTATATTGTTTATCGATGAGATATCGGTGTTTAAACAACGTTAACACATCAGACTCTGGATTCGGGAAGGCACCAACGATGCAGATGTTATTGCTATCACAAGCGTTAAATAGCTTTTCAACGTTGTGATAGGCCAGCGTACCAATTTCATCAATCGGCCAGTTGACGCTGATCTGCGCATCGCCGCGCAGTAAACGGGTAAATGCAAGTAAGAATTTACATAAAATCAGATACGCCATGCCGTGACTCGATGACTCTAATAACTGACGATCGTTTTTGATGACCAAGTCATTACCGCCTTCGTTGAGGTGCAGTTCAAGGCGCAATAATGATTCTATCGAATAACTAGAATCGGCACGTAGCAAATCAACCACGTCACTTAACGCATTAATATACTCATCACTCGGTAATTCTTTACCCGTCTCTTTCCACTGCTCATAAAGATTTGAAAAGCGTTTTAACGGCTGCCAGAAATTAAGTTCGTCAACGGTAGAGATAATCTTCACTTCAGAACGATTAATACCATCGAGCGTTAAGTCATCACTCACCGCTGCGGTTAGGCGTTTAGATTGCCCTGAAATACGGCGATTAATGTCACTAAATACGGTAAAGAATTTGTGTAAATCACCGCCGATGGTTTCTCCTTGCTCTAAAATCTGACGCTGTTGATCGGATAAAATACGCAATAAGTCACTAAAGATCGGTAAACGATCGCGTAAATCACCTTCTTCACCTAAACGAGATAGCTCGCTAGTCATTAAATCAAGGAACTGTTTTTGGGCATCTTGTGATAACTCAGCTTCAAGCGTATACACTTTATCTTTCAAGGTATTTTCTGTCTTGCTACGCTGCTCTAAACCGTGGGCTGTTCGAGTAATGCGCTCGTCTTGATCTCCTTGCACTGGCGGCAGGCCAACAACGAGCTTACCATCAATAGTTAACTGACTCAGCTTGCTATTGAGGGGCATTATTTGCTCAATGAGTTTAGACAGACGGCTAATGTCTAATTGTAACTGTTCTCGCTCGCTTTCTAGTTTCTGACGTGCTTGTTTAAATTCAGTTTTCTGCTGATTTAGCTTGCCCGTGAAACTTTGAATGGAAGCCTTTAAATTCGCTTCTTGTTCCAGATATTGCGGTCGAGATTTCTGCCACAACACATTGATAAAGTTGCGATACTCTCGTAAGTCATCTTGACGTGAACGCACGCGAGCAATATCTTCTTCCAGCTGTTTAATTCGCTCTTTTAGTGCTTGAATGGTTTTAGGATCGATGTCTTTATTGGCCAGTTCAAGTTTGAAGGCTTCTTCTAATTGCTTAATTTGTGCCTTGTTCGTTTGACGCTTGTGGTCAACTTGCGCCTCAAGTTCGCCAATTTGGCTACTGATAGCATCAATCTCTTGCTGCCAATCAGCTTTAAATTCTAATAACTGCGCTTGATGATCATCTTTTAAGGTCGCTAGCGCGTCACGCTTTTGCTCACTCAACTGCTTGATTTGTACTTTTGCTTCGTCCAAACCACTGCTCGCCGCCTTACGACGCGTGGCTAAACTGTCTTTATTGGCCTGCAGTAAACGCTGTTTCGATTCTTTAGCGAAGTTAACTTCGTTAGCCTGCTCAGATTGTGTTTGCTTGAGCTTAGCCACATCATCGGCTAATGTTTTCACTGTGTTATGTGCTTGCGTTAATGCTGTTTCACACTCGCTTTGCTTATCTAGCGCTGCAGCGACTTTACGCTCTAACTCTTCTTTGTTGATACGAAGCGCTGCTTCATCTTGAGCATAGCTCGGTGCATCAATTTCACTTAGCTTCAAGGCAACGCCATAAAGTTCACTATGACTATCACCAGTTTGTGGATGAAGATCTAAGCGTTCTAGTAGCTCTTGATTAATCACCTTGCCAATAGAGTTTTCCCAGCCATCAACATTGGCACGTAAGAAATGACGCAGTGAGCCCTGCTCTGGTGAAATTTGCTGCTCTAGCAATCTCAGTTGCTTTTGCAGCTGATGGACGCTCGTTCGCGCATTTTCAAGTTTAGTTTGTACTTGATGCTGATGATTACGGGCATTTTGATGTTCGCGCTCTTTCTTCGTCAACTGCTCGCTCGTTTGGCGCCAGTTATCTTGAGCAATCTCTAAACGCTTATCGCTAAGGGATAAATCTTCCTGTTCTTGCGTCGTCGGCCCCATGTTGTCTATTTGCGCTTGACGTTCGATTTGTTGATGCCTAAAGACGCCTAATTGGCTATCAAAATCTTCAGTAAGTTGCTCTTTTCGAACGAGGTATTGCTCAGATAATTGATCTTTCTTATCACTATGTTGCTGACGTGTTTGTTCACGATTCTCTTCGTGTTCACGAATTTGTTTACGATTTTTTACCGTCAGACGTTCTAGTGACTCGTTTAAAGTAAGTTTTTGCTGATTTAGCTGTTGCTCTAATTCGCCAAATTGCTCTAGTAAAATGCGGTAATGGCTTTGCTGCTCTACTAACTCTTCGTTCCAAAGCGGTAGTGCATCAGTATCAATGGCCAATTGCTCATAATCACCGTCTTGGTAATTGTCATACGTATTTTGCAATTCATCGAGCTGTTGCTCGGTGGTTTTTAACTCGGCGTTGGCCTTACTCAGCTCACTATTTATAGTAGATTCGCACTCATGGAAGTTCGCTTTTAGTGTAGCCACCTTCTCACGCAGCTCTTTGTCATTGGCTTGTAAATCAGCACGCTCAGTTTTACTGCGCTCTAAATCGTCACTCAATAATGGGGTTAATTGCAGCAACTGCGCTTCAATGGCATTTAAACTCGTCGCTATCTGCTGTACTTTTTCGTGCTGTAATTCAAGTGAACTAAGGCGCATCGATTGACGCATTTGCTTAATCCACTCACGCGCCTTGGTGTTTTTCACTCGCGTCGTTGGCTGCACTAAACCGTCTTCTTCGAAAATAGCTGCTAGCATGGTTTTTAGCGTGTCCATCTTGCCTTCTTTGGCATGAACAGCACTAACGAGCTTTTCTAAATGACGTACTTTGTGACGTGGTGCCACTAACGAATAACGTGCCGCTAATTGGCGAAGCCTGATACCATCTTGCGTATTACCGCGCAAAGATGACACATCATTTTGAACAATGGCGCGATATTCACTAGTAGCGCTGATTTTTCGTGAATACTTAAGTTCAAGGGACGCTAACTGCGTTAACCATTGATCTGGTTCAAAGGCTTTGACCTTGCCATTACTTTCTTGAAATAACAGCTGATTCTTATCGTAAGCCGCATCAACAAACCGATAGCTAATGCCATCTTTTGCAGTATGGGTTAACACTGCCTGGCATAAATCACCTTCTTCGCGTTGATATTCGTATACTAAATAGCTATTTGATTTCGGCAGGTAAAAGTCACCAAATTTACTGCGTGTTTTAGGTACAACGCGACTGGGTAATTCGCCGTAAAATACTGGTACTAAGCGCTGTAGAGTCGTTTTACCCGACGCATTGGTGCCACAAATATTAGTGTGACCATCAAGGGATAATTCGACAACACCCGGCAAGTGGGTATTGATTAAAATAATGCGGCGTAAACTAGCCATTGAAACCTCAAAACACGTGAAAGAAATCCATTAGCTGACCATCATATAGGGATTTTTACCCGATTCAAGGAGCACGCGGTTAGTCACTCAGTTTTTAACCCTTTTACATTGCTAAGCGATGCCAGTGCGATTAAGATATATCAACCGCTATAAGACATAAGGACAACAACTCACTAGTGAAGGTTACTAAATTAAGTCAAGACGAAGCACTTTCTATCACCCTGCGTCATCAACTGTTGCCGCAAACTCAACAACGCATCGATTTATATTTTTCCCTGCCTAATGAAATGGGAATCAGTCCACAAACATTAGACGAATCGAATTATTTTCACAGCAGTATTAAAACGCGCTCAGCCTACTATTCAGATAAACTGCATTTGCCGTTGGTTCGCAGTCGATTCATTAGTGCTAAAAAAGGCGAGCAAGACGATTATCGCGTCAACTTAAACCTGTTTTCTTATCAAATAAAAACAGCGCTTGATATCGACATCAAACAAACGTTGCAACACAAAGACAGCGACGGATTTTATCCAATGGCTCATGAGCTTGCAGAGCAGAGTATTGGGCTTTTGAAAAAACTCAGACGTAATGCGCCCAGTGACAAAAAATTTAAGTCGTACCATGAGAACGCTGACAATTACCTAAGTTGGCATGTGGAGCAATCGTTTCTCAAATTATTGGCCAAAGGGCCTAAAACCAGTGAAAACACTGAAATCAGAGAACAATTGATTAATTTATGTCGCACAGAGAATAATTATCGCGATAGCAATCAATTCAACTCTCAAATCACCTTGGATGATCCTAATCGTATTACCAACAAAATGCGCTTGTTACAGCGATTGATGGAATATGGCGTAGTATTCACCAAAGACATGCGTCACTTAAACCGGAATTTAAAGCGTTTTGTGCGCGGTAGTGTTACCGCCATCATTATGGCGTTTGTGATGACGCTTGTGCTTAACGCCCGTTCATCGTTTACCGAAGTCACCTTAGTACTGGTTGCTCTGCTTGGCGTGATTTACGGTTTACGAGAAACGTTTAAAGATGATATTACCCAAATCATTTGGC
>MPDF01000179.1 GCA_001874365.1 Gammaproteobacteria bacterium MedPE
GCAGGAGCACTTATCAGGAACAACTTAACGACACATCTTATGCCTAGTATTTGGCACGCTTCTCGTCTTGCTGAAATCATGTATTTTCATTGACAACGGGTATAATACTAATTGTTATCAATTACCTTGTGATAAAGTAGTACTAATTAAATTTTTACTTAAAACCAAAGGTCACAACTTGGCGTCATTCATTTCAACTTTATGGCACAGCCGTGCATTTTCATTATCGATTCTTGCAGTGTCGATATTCGTCTTTTCTTACTTGTTTTTTAGCCAACAAAGCTTGCCTCAAGATATTCCTAATTCGGATAAGTATGGTCATATCATCGTCTTTTTCTGCCTGAGTGTATTAATATATAAATGCTTCAAGATTGCGCGTATTTGGCAAATTTTGATATTAGTAGGTTACGGCATCGCCGTAGAATGTGTGCAATATTACATCCCCTATCGTTCTGGCGGCCTTGATGATGTTATTGCTGACGCTCTAGGTGTTGCTTTATTTTACTTACTCACACTTAATTCGAGTTTTAGAGCGCTTTTTTACCGAAAAACACATGACTAATCCCTCAAAACAAAACCATAGCGTTTCAAGGCATGGTATTTCAAAGCATATTGTCATCATTGGCCATGGGGCCATTGGACTGTTATGGGCGCATTCTCTAGTTACAGCTGGACATCAAGTGACACTGTTAAGCCACCGCGACACCTTGCCAGACAGCAGACAACAATTCATCACTAATGACGGCAAGACGGTGACTAACAACTTAACATTTAGTCATGATTTTCCAGAGGCTGTTGATCTAGTGCTTGTCACAACTAAAGCCTATCAGGTTCACTCGGCCCTTTCGCCTCATTTAAAGCACATTTCAGTGCCAATTATATTGCTACACAATGGTATGGGAGCAGTAGATTCACTAGCCATTGATCATAAACATCAGGTTGTATTAGCGACAACCACACATGGCGCATTAAAAAATAACGATACATTGACTCATACAGGATTGGGCAACACCATCATTGGTAATTATCAAAATACTGATGAGTCAGTATTACAGCAATGGCAGCAACGGTTGCACCATGCTCTGGCAAGTGTTGAAATCCATTCAAACATAAAACAACCGCTACTGTTGAAGCTGGCTATTAACTGCGTTATCAATCCGTTAACTGCAATTCATCAATGTAAGAATGGTGAATTACTCAACGAGAGTTTTCAGCCTCAAATAGATAAACTCACCGCAGAGTTACAGCAAATTATTAGTAAACTCGATGATGACTGGCCCCACGATGAGATATCATTAAAGAAAATGATTATGGCCGTTGCTAAAGCAACCGCTAATAACTACTCATCAATGGCGCAAGATGTGAAGTATCAGCGACGCACTGAAATTGATTTCATTAATGGCTATTTAATATCGAAAAGCCATCAGTTAGGTATTAATTTAATCGAAAATAACGAATTAGTTGCGACATTAGCCGCAGGCTCTTAAATTGATAAACGAGTAAAAACGACATTATGAAAATAAAACACGTTACCCCTTCAATTAAGATATTCTTTGTCAGCTTAGTCGCACTATCACTAGGTGGTTGGAAGTTCGGATTTTACCTTGGCGCTTATGACACGATATTTTTCCATTACGTATTTAGTGTGTGGTTTATTTCACTTGCTTTTGTATTAGCTTTTTTCTTTCTACCAAAAACAGAACGTCCGTTTAATGCTTCTGCATTAATACCTTTAGTCATGCCCACACTATGGTTAATATTAGAGATTACCAAAGCAGTTATGCCTGATAGTACCTTCATTTATTACATTTCATTGCTATTTGGCATCATAACACTGTGCTTTTGTGTGCCCTATATTGTGTATTTATTAATTTCAATAACCCAATCTGAAGCCTTGAGTATTCAACCTAAGAATTTACTATGGTACTTAATCTTAACCGTATTTATTATTTTCTCTAGTGCCTACTTTGTCGGTAAAAATCATCGTTTATTTTTAACCTGTCACGACTTTGAAGTCAGTGGCGAAGCAGTGCCAGCCAATTGCTGGAGAAACACAACTGATAGTCATTAATGTTAAAGTTGTATAAATAACCAGCATCACAGCACAAATTCTTACTGTCAGCCTTTTTATCTTTCGTCGTTGTAGTAATATCTTCACTTCTTAAACTGATATATCGACAAATGTCGTTAACTTTCACTAACTGGCAGAAATAACGTGTCCCGCTCATTAGGTTTTACATTAATAGAATTGGTTGTCACCATAGTGATTTTAGCAATTTTGGCAGTGACGATAGTCCCCAAAGTTGTGGATTTCTCAAAAGATGCTCGTATCGCCATGATCCAAGGTGAAACTCAAGCATTAGAAAGCGGTGTTAATTTAGCCCGCAACAAATGGCGTTTATTGGGCTCTCCTGGTAGTAAAGATTTACGTGATAATGTGCAATTATGGGGCAATGGCGCCCAAGGCCAAATAGACTTTAATGTACAAGGTTGGCCAGCACAAAGTTATGCTCGTGGCGACAGCGTTCTCACCAATGATGGCCCCGATGACTGTTTATCGTTATATACCGTCTTGGTTGAAGATGGCGCAACTAAAGCGGGCCTCACTGACGACTTTAAGTTTCAAGTAACCAAAAGCAACGTTTGTACTTATACATTTGTTGAAGATCCTTCGCTAGGTTTTACATATCACCCTCTTACAGGCGAAGTTAACTCTTTTGGTACTTAATTAAAATTACAAGGGAAGTTATGCGATTCATTAAACTTACTATGCTGTTAAGCCTTATTGTGCTCGTTATTTCATTCTTTCAACGCGACCATTTATCAACCAATATGAGTTTTGATGAAAGACTCAAGGAAGAACCTCGCCAGTATCGTACTCACGAAGAAGCATTTTCCGTGCTAATGAATTCTCGTTCTTATTATATTGAGCCATTATACGATTACACGCTATACGGTATGGTTGTTTCCCTAAAACAACATAATGGTGATACAGGCCTTCATAAGGCATGGAATGACCATCTTAATGTCGCTGATTTATGTGTTGTTTGGAGTGATACGGCATTTAGTCCTCACCTCAATAAAGTTGAGTTTTGGAATGGCCAATTTACCTGTTTCTTTCAAACTAACGATCGCCAAGCGTGGGAAAACTTTAATGGCACGCAGTTATCAAATAATCATTTAATTACCGATAACGAATATCTCCGTGACAAGATTAAAGACATCAGTATTGGCGATCAGATAAAAATCCATGGCTGGTTGGCTAATTACCAAGGTAGTAATGGCAACAAGCGCGGCACCAGTATCGTCAGAACTGACACTGGCAATGGCGCTTGTGAAACAATTTACGTTAATGATGTTCAGATACTAACGTCATACATTAGCCATTGGCGTATCGCAATGTATGTCAGCTTCTGCATCTTTGTATTAAGCTTATATTTTTACTTTAAAGCACCAATACGAAACTATTGATACTTAATGGCTATTAATTAAGAGCAGCTTGGAATCTTCTCTAATGCACCGCTCATATCAACCAGTTCTAAGTCTTGAGTAAAAATAAAAAACTCTTCGTCTTTTTCAAGTTTTACATAAATATTAAGCTTTGAATCGTTGATTGAAAAGTTTTCATCGCGACATGCTGACTCAACTTTAAGTCCAAAACTTCCTGCACCGTCATCAGAATTTTCCCGATATTTTTTAACAGCTTGCTGGCCATTGTACATAGTCAACGCATCTTCTTTAGACAGTTGCAATATCGTCATGTTGTCCCCCGGTGATACTTCCTTAGCCAATTCAGGAGGTAATTGATAATTGGGACTCACTTGCACTAAAAATTGATGCTTAAAACTATCCTTTGCACCTTTCGCCTTAAAGCCAAAATCAACAATAAGATCTCCGGTGCGAACTTTCATTCCATGCGGCACTTTAACTGCTACTACTAATTCTCTCGGATCAAACTCAAGCGGGCTAAAGTTCATCATTTTGTACATGGTAGATAATGGAATGCTGGTACAGGCGGAAATAAAAAGTGTGGCAGCGACTATGATAAGTCCTTTTAAGTTTGTCATCTAACTGTTCTCTCATTAAATATAGTGAAACGATACGACTTACAAAGAATAATATCGTTCCATATATTTAAGAAGTGTCATAAAAACTAGTTTTTAGCGGCGACGACCTCCGCTGCTACGGTTACGATGTTTGTTTGAGCCTGATTGACGTTTGCCACCAGCACGTTCATTAGCGCGGCGTTTCTTCGCTGATTTACTATTTTTCTTAACGCTACTCGTTTTGGTTAAGTCCGGCTCATAACCTGGATACCAAGCCTGAGGAAGTTTTTCATCAACAATACTTTCAATTTCTTCCAGCAACCACTCTTCATCAATACTCATTAACGATACGGCTAAACCCGCATTGCCCGCGCGTCCTGTACGGCCGATACGGTGGATATAATCTTCTGCAATGTAAGGTAATTCATAGTTAATAACGTAATTAAGCTGCTCAATATCGAGTCCTCGTGCTGCGACATCAGTTGCAACTAACGCACGTGTTTTGCCATTTTTAAACTCTTCTAATGCTTTGTCTCGGGCACCTTGAGATTTGTCGCCGTGAATAGACTGAGTTTTCACGCCGTCTTTACACATTTCTTTGGCCAAGGCATCAGCCCCTTGACGAGTACGCACAAAAATAAGTACCTGTTGCCAATTTTTAGAGCCAATCATGAACGACGTTAATTCGCGTTTTCTGTCTTCATCAACGTTATAAATAATTTGCTCAATTTGCGCCGCCGTTGTATTACGCTGAGCAACTTCAATCAGCTCAGGTTTATTTAAGAAGCGTTTCGATAAATCGATAATCGCATCATCAAACGTCGCTGAAAATAACATGGTTTGACGAGTATCAGGCACACGTTTAAGAATACGCTTAATATCTATAATAAAGCCCATATCAAGCATGCGATCAGCTTCATCAAACACCAAGTATTCCAGTGCGTCTAAATCAAAAGTCCCTTTGAATAACAAATCAAGTAATCGACCCGGTGTTGCCACTAACACATCACAACCATTTTTAAGCGCTGCAATTTGTGGATTTAAACTAACACCACCGTATGCTAGTTCAACACTGAGCTCACTGCCCTTAGCGTAAACTTCAAAACTTCTACTAACCTGCTGAGCAAGTTCTCGCGTCGGAGTAAGCACTAACGCACGTACTGTTTTATCAAGACGTTTACGCTGCGACAACTGCTCAATAATAGGCAACGCAAAAGCACCAGTTTTACCAGTCCCCGTTTGCGCACCAGCCATCACATCTCGCCCTTCTAGAATTAAAG
>MPDF01000180.1 GCA_001874365.1 Gammaproteobacteria bacterium MedPE
CTAAATAATGGATAATAAAAAAACGCACAACCCTGAAAGCATTGTGCGTTTTAATCACTAAAACAATGATTAGATTGCCATTAAATGATCACGTAACTGAGCAAAGTTAGCGTCAATATCTTTAGACAAAATGTCTTTATCAGCAACATCCGCTAATGCTTTTGGCAGCGTGATATGAATATCTAAAATCTCTTCAACGGAATCTTGGAACTTCGAAGGATGCGCTGTACACAAGAACACGCCTGTTTCGCCTGCTTGCAGCGAGTTATTGAGTGCATAAGACGCAATAGCACCATGTGGCTCACATAAATAATCAATGGCATATAAGTCTTTTAAGCCGCTAACCGTTTGCGCCTCATCAACCTTAACGCCAGTAATTAACGATTTGTCCCAATGTTTCACTTTAAGTAGCTCTTCAATGCGTGGCCAATTGTTTGGCGCTGAAACATCCATCGCATTTGAACGTGTCGCCACTGTCGGTGTAGGCGACCATTCACCTGATGCTAAATAACGTGGCACCGTATCATTAAGATTGGTTGCAGCAATAAAGCGTTTAATTGGCAACCCCATTGCTTTAGCCAACATACCCGCCGTTAGATCACCAAAGTTACCAGATGGCACACTAACCACGATTTCGTTGCGCTCAGCTTTCGGAATTTTAGCAACCACTTCAAAGTAATAACAAATTTGTGCTAATAAACGGGCAATGTTAATCGAGTTTGCTGAGTTAAGACTAATAGCTTCTTTAAGTTCAAGATCGTCAAATGCATCTTTAACCAATTGCTGACAGTCATCAAAACGACCGTCAACTGCAAAAGTGTGAATGTTGTCGCCTAGTGTACAAAATAGCTTTTCTTGTAATACGCTGATTTTCCCTTTTGGGTACAGCACAGCCACATTAATATTATCTAAGCCATAAAACGCATGAGCTACTGCCGCGCCAGTATCACCAGAAGTCGCCGTTAAGATCGTCGCTTTTTCGCCTTTGCATAAGTGATTTAAACACTGCGCTAAGAAGCGTGCGCCAAAGTCTTTAAACGCTAATGTTGGCCCGTGAGTCAATTCAAGAGCGTAAACACCATCGCGAACAGGTTGTACCGCTAACGGAAAGTTAAACGCGCTGCGAACCATACTCTCAACAGTATCATTACCGAGCTCATCCCCTAGTAATGCCGTTAAAATATTGACGCTACGCGTTACAAAGTCTTGCTCTAATAACTCATCAACGTTACCTAATTGCGGAATGTACGATGGAAAGAACAACCCTTGATTATCACCTAATCCTAATTTCACCGCTTGAGCAAACGATACTCGTTGCTCATTTTTCTTTAAATTATACAGTTCCACGATTTGCCTCCCTACGGGCACCTTGATTATCTAGTTTACAGACGTGGCAAAAACCATCGTCGTTTTGAATATAGTTGTCTTGTAAATAAAGTGCTAATTGCTCAGCCTTGGTTAAATTATCTGTTACTGCAAATAATGTCGGTCCACTGCCGCTAATGCCACTGGCAATAGCGCCCATATCAAGCATCGCTTGTTTATTTTCAATGAATTTTGGAATGATTGGCCCGCGTACAGGCTCTGCAATCACATCCACCAACAATTGCGCCGCTAACTCACTATCACCGCGATGACTAGCGTCGACAAAGGCAGCTATGTTCTGACCAAACTTCAGTGCCGTTTTTAAATCCACTGTCTTCGGCATGATGTCGCGCGCCTCTGCTGTTGATACCTTGACGCCTGAATAGGCCACCACCCAATACCAGTCATCGAAAGTGGGTAAGCTCGAACAAAGTTGATTGCCCTGCTCTACCATTAATTGCAAACCACCAAGGTAACTTGGCGCGACATTATCATAATGCACGCTGCCACTAATTTGCCCTTCAAGTTGTCCCATTAACAGCAATAAATCATGGTTAGATAACGCGTTATCATAAAGCTCATTCAAGGCATAAAGTGCGGCAACAACAGATGCTGCGCTCGACCCCAAACCACTACCAACCGGCAACTCTTTTTCTAACACCATGCTAATTGATTGACTAGAGAGCCCTTTTTTAGCCAGCGCATTGTGATAAGCCACCGCGCAATCATATAAAATATTTTGCTTAGGATCGCTTGGCAATTTGTGTGCAAAGCGGCCGATTGTTTGCACATCAATCGCTAGCTCACTGGCATCAACGGCGCTAATAGTGACAAAGTCACCTAATAGCTGACCATCAACTGGCGATAACGCGCCGCCAAGCACATCAAAGCCAACACTGACATTGCCCATTGATGCTGGTGCAAATACCCGAATACTCATTGATTAAACCTCACGTTGCCAAGCTAGTGTACGCAGCATATCGGCAAAAATACCCGCTGCTGTTACTTCATTACCCGCACCATAGCCACGTAAGACTAACGGAATGGGTTGATAGTAGCGCGATGTAAACGCCAAGGCGTTTTCACCGCCTTTGACGCCATATAATGGCTCACTTGCGCCAAAGGCTTTGATTTGAACCTTACAAACACGGGCGTCACCTTCGCCCTCGATAACCCCAACATAACGCAATACTTTATCTTGCTCGCTTGCTTCATTAACGCGCTGAGCAATCGCCGCATCAGCTTGTGGTAAATTAGCCATAAACTCATCAATAGAGCCGGATGCGTCGAAGCCTTCAGGCAATACCGAATCAACTTGAATATCCTCAAGTTCTAATTCCATGCCTGTTTCACGGGCTAAAATAAGTACCTTACGCGCCACATCCATCCCACTTAAATCATCACGCGGATCAGGTTCAGTGAAACACTTATCCTTCGCTATTTTTGTCGCTTGTGACAATGTCATGCCTTCATCAAGTTGACCAAAGATAAACGAAAGAGAGCCAGATAACACGCCGCTAAACTCCACCAACTCATCACCCGCACTCAATAAGTTTTGTAGGTTATCAATCACTGGCAAACCTGCACCTACGGTTGTTTCATATAAAAATCGACGACGTTTAACTAATGCTGCTTTACGAAGTTTTTCATAATAGTCTTGTGATGCCGTATTGGCCTTTTTATTTGGTGTTACGACGTGGAATCCAGCTTCTAGTAATGACACATATTGATCAGCAATAAACTGGCTCGATGTGCAATCAACCACCAGCGGGTTAAGCAAGTGATTATCTTTTGCAAACGAAATCAATCGTGCAACATCATAACCTTCATTGGTGACAGCAAGCGCTTCACGCCAACTGGCTAGCTCGATACCTTGTGTCGTCAGCACCATTTGCTTTGAATTGGCAATACCGCAAACTCGAATAGCAATGTTTTGTTTAGCCAAATACGCTTGTTGCTGACTTACTTGACTCAATAGTTCAGCACCTACGTTACCCGCACCAACTAGAAATAAATCGATATATTGCATCGAATTAAAGAATCGCTGATGACACGCTTTGATTGCACGAGAGCAACGATGTTGATCGACGACTGTTGAGATAGAGCGCTCTGAGCTACCTTGCGCAATGGCCACAACATTAACACGTGCTTGAGTCAGTGCTTGGAAGAATTTAGCGGCTACGCCTTGCACCGTCTTCATGCGATCGCCAATCACTGAAATAATCGCTAGTTGATGGCGAATTTCTAGTGGCTCTAATAAATCATTTTTAAGCTCTAATTCAAATTCTGCTTCCAATGCCGCTTTTGCCACTAGGTGATCACTCGATGGCACACAGAAACTAATACTATATTCACTGGATGATTGTGTGATAAGGCTAATTGAAACACCCGCCAACGAAATCGATTCGAATATGCGTGATGCCATGCCAACCATGCCCTTCATACCTGGCCCAGAGACACTGATCATTGAAATATCATCAAGATTTGAAATAGCCTTCACTTGGTTTTCATCATCTTGACGATCGCTAGAGACGAGCGATCCCGGCGCATCGGGATTAAAACTGTTCTTAATCAAACAAGGGATATGATATTGCGCAATAGGCACGATAGTTTTTGGATGCAATACCTTGGCACCAAAATAAGAAAGCTCCATTGCTTCTTGATAACTTAACTGCTCAATGAGCTGCGCATCTGCAACTAAACGTGGGTCAGCATTATAAACCCCATCGACATCAGTCCAAATTTCACAGCAATCAGCACGCAAACACGCCGCTAAACACGCTGCTGAATAGTCAGAGCCATTACGGCCTAGTGTAACAATTTCGCCGTTACTATTAGCGGCAGTAAACCCCGGCATGAGCCAGATGCGTGACGCTGATAAATCTTTATTCTCAATTTTAGAACGCGACAATTCAATATCAACTTGGGCTTCTAAGTAATCACTGTTTGCCATCATGAAATCGCGTGGTTCAAGCAAATCAACGGACAAACCTCGTGCCGTTAGTAGCTGACGCATAATGGCAATCGATAATCGCTCACCAACAACAAGGAGCTGAGCGCGAATATTATCAGGACATTGTGCGAGTAAATTGACGCCATTAAGTGTGCGAGTTATTAACTCGTATTCGACATCCCACACCGCATCGACTTGCGTTTTGTCAAAAGCAGGATACTTGTTAGCTAGGCCATCAACAATGTGTCTAAACGTTGCTTTAACTCTTGAAAGTGCCTCATTGTCACTAGCGCCACTACAATTACAGTCCACGGCTTCAACGATATTATTAGTGGTTTTACCAGGTGCAGACAACACGACGGCGAGTTGCCCCTTGCCACTTCGCTCTACTAATATATCGGCAACTCGCTCCACTCGTTCTAAATCGGCTAACGAGGAACCACCAAACTTCATTACGCGCATCATCTACTCCACTTACTCTTAAATTTTACTCACTTGCCATCAAAAAATAGCGCCCTAAAACGAAAAAACCCGCGTCGGTTACGGCGCGGGTTTTTGCTAAATCTGTTTTACTCTACAGCGCAAACACCCCTCCGGAAATAATACCGGTGGTAATAATAATATGGGTGTTAGTTGTCAGTAACATTATGCTGCTGTGCTCTGTTGAATAATTGCCCTTTAGAATGACAGATAAAAAACGTCTGTCAATCACAAATAATTAACAATTTTCGCGACTTTAGTCGATACAAACAAGAATCTTGATGGAATAAACTTTAATCGTATCTCATTATTTGATTAGACGAGGATCTGTTGATCTTTGTGGTTCAAATTTTGTTCAATCTAAAAGTTTTTTGGGCAAGACATGAGGATTGATGCTGGGTTTACCCCAGTGAATGACGAATAACGCCGCGCAAAAGCCTTTTAGGTGAATCCTACGGACAGCATTTGTTTGTTATTTCTACGGCGTTATCGC
>MPDF01000019.1 GCA_001874365.1 Gammaproteobacteria bacterium MedPE
CTACGCTAATGCATTTAAGTGATTAGCCTAGTTATAAAAATAATAAAAGAACTAACATAAGAATGATGGGGAAGAATCATGAAAATGAAGTATGCAAAGCTTAGTACGTTAGCGCTCGCAGTGAGTAGCGCGTTGGTCGCTCAGCCGCTAATGGCTGCTGAAGATGATAAGAAAGCGAAAGATGGCGCACTAGAGCGTATTGAAGTTACCGCTCGTAAAACCGTTGAAAGTCTACAAGAAGTGCCAGTGGCTATTACATCGATTAGTGCAACAGACTTAGCTGAGCGTGGCATTGAAGTGCTGACTGAAGTTCAGCAATTCTCCCCAAATACAACCCTACAACGTAGTCGTGGTACCAACTCGACTATCACCGCATTTATTCGTGGTGTCGGCCAACAAGATCCATTGTGGGGCTATGAAGCGGGTGTTGGTATTTATGTTGATGATGTCTATATGGCGCGTCCACAAGGTGCCGTATTAGACTTACTCGATATTGAACGTGTCGAAGTACTACGTGGTCCGCAGGGGACACTGTATGGTAAAAATACCATTGGTGGTGCGATTAAATATGTGACGAAAGAAATGTCTGGTGACGCTGAATTTAATGTTCAGGCAACCGTAGGTAGTTATGGGCAAAAAGATCTTAAGTTAACAGGTCAAATTCCACTCATTGAAGACAAGTTATTCGTAGGGTTTGGTGTTGCCAGTTTAAACCGTGATGGATATGGTGAGTTCTTATCATCTGCACTTGATAATCAAGATGCTGAAAACTATAACAAAGATGTGACAGCAGCGCGTATCACACTTGAGTATCATGCGACGGAAGATCTCTTACTTAAATTAGATTGGGATAAAACAGAAGACAAATCTAACGCAAAAGGTGGTTATCGTTTACTACCAAGTCTGTTAACTGATGCACCGGTGCCAGATAGCGTTTATGACTCCTATACGAGTATGCCAACGAACAATAAAGTTGAGCTTGATGGCATTAGTTTCACGGCAAAATACGATGTTGATGACAACACAACGCTGAAGTATGTGTATTCATCACGTGAAAGCTATTCTCCAACAAACATAGATTTTGATAACACACCACTGCGTATTTTTGATGTACCTGCTATTTATGATGATGAGCAAACGACTCATGAGTTACAAATTAACAATGTTGGCGAAGACTATAAAGTTGTAGGCGGCGTCTATTTGTATGACGGTGAGTCCTGCGGTGTATTTGACGCCATTCTTGATGTTCTTGGCCAGTCAGCCTTTAACACACCGGGCTTAACACGTGAAGTACGTGGTTGTAGTAATGCCAAAAGCCAAGCGCTGTATGCCCAAGGTACCTATAATATCGACGATCAATGGTCGGTAACGGCTGGTGCTCGTTATACCAAGGATAAAAAAGACTCATTGGTTCGTAACGGGTTGATATTCGATACCGTTTATCCTGAATCAGGCTGGGTCGATGGCTATGTTCGTCCTGATGGTGACTTAGTTCCTGTGGTGTTAGATGATTCAGAAGAATGGTCTAAATTTACACCGCGTATTGGCGTTGAATATCAAGCGAGCAACGACATGTTGTTATTTGCTAGTTTCTCACAAGGCTTTAAATCGGGTACGTTTAATCCGCGTGCAACGACTGCTGAACCTGCGGCAGATCCGGAAAATGTAGATTCCATTGAAATTGGGTTGAAAAGCGAATGGTTAGACAATCGTTTACGCGCCAACGTGACCTTGTTCTCACTCGATCATAAAGATCGCCAATACATTTCAGTATTACCGGGTAAGGATTCAACAGAACTAAATCAACGCTTAGGTAATATTGGGTCATCAACAGGTCAAGGCATTGAAGCTGAATTTACCTATCTTGCCACTGACGAGTTAGTGTTTAATGCAAGTTTCGGTTTTATCGATTCAGAGTTTGAAGAAGTATTAGATACTAATCCAGAAACGGGTGCGATATTTGATAAGTCTGATACCTTTACCATTTCAAATACGCCTGATTTCACTTATAACCTTGGCGCGAATTACACCATTGAATCATCAATGGGGGATTTCATCGTCAATGCGAGTTATTACTACCGTGATGATTATGTATTATTTGAAGAAAGTAGTCTGTTAACACAAGATGGCTACGGTCTATTGAATGCGAGCATCACTTGGTATGACGATGATACTGATTGGAGTGTCGGTCTTCACATGAAGAACCTAACTGATGAAGAATATATGGTTGGTGGTTATCAATTTGTTACTCCATTACCTGATGGCGGTTACGCACCAGGGTTAGGCGGTGATAATACGTTGATTAGTTATTACGGTGATCCAAGAACCGTTTCATTAACGGCGAGTTATCAGTTTTAATTTAATATACCAATGCTAAGTGTGGGCTAGTCCCGCTCTTTAACGCCTAAAAGTACAAATTGCGCGATGAAAAAATCATGGACGATTTTTTAATATTTGCCGCAGGATGCGGATCAAATATGGTATCGATAGAGCAGTTTGTAATTTTAGATAAGCGGTAAAGCTCGGGTCGCCTTTCTTTTGGTTACTTTTCAATGTAAAACTCTTCCATGAGTTTTATCGCGATGCGACCAGCGAGAGCTGTCCTAGAATATTCCAGATATTCTAGTGGCGAAGCACAAGCTAGTCAGGAACTAGGTTAAACAACCGCAGGTTGGCCCAGAGGGGAAAATACAAGGATGTATTTTATAAAGAAAAGTAACTGATGTGCTATCGATACATTTAGAGGAACACGCTATATTACACGGCACATCATAAGAACAGATGAACTTACATTTTAGATTAAATAACAGTGCCGACTTAATTGTCGGCACTTTCATTTAAGGAAAACCAATGCAACCACAAGTTATTATTGCTGATGATCATCCATTGTTTAGAACGGCGCTTAAGCAGGCGATTGTTGAATGCTTGCCTGACGCGGGAATATTGGAGGCGGATTGCTTTGACGATTTACTCATCGGTGTTGAGGCTAATCCAAGTTTGGAAATCGTGTTTCTCGATTTACACATGCCGGGCAATAATGGATTTACTGGGCTGACTCAGTTGCAAAATCATTATCCTGATCTTGTGGTGATTATGGTGTCATCTGATGACAACGTGCAAACCATGCAAAAGGCGATTAGTTTTGGCGCGGCGGCTTTTATTCCTAAATCTGCTGATTTAGCAACCATAGGCCAAGCGATTGAAGTCGTACTCGATGGTGAAGTATGGCTGCCGAGTCATGCTGAGACAGACACCATTGATGACGAGAGCAGCCAAGCGAATCAGTACCTTGCTAAGCAGCTAGCACAACTAACACCACAGCAATATATTGTGTTAACCCAAATTGCTGATGGGCGGTTAAACAAGCAAATTGCCTATGATCTGGATATCAAAGAAACCACCGTTAAGAAGCACGTATCGGCAATTTTAGTGAAGCTAGAAGTGAATAACCGCACTTTGGCTGGACTGGCTTATCAACAACTGATGTTAGCCGCACCTGAGAATCGTCAAGATTAACAGGTGGTAAATGGCTTTTTACAACAACTGCTTTATCAATCGTTTCAACGCCAACGACTTTACTGGCTTACGTAAAAAGAGGTAGTTGGCATCGCTGGTGTGTTGGCGTACTTGTTCAGAGGGATCTGCTGAGCAAATAATACAAGGAAGCTGCCAGTTGTTCGTTGTTTGAATATTTAATACAACGTCAACGCCATTTACGTGATTATCAAGGTGGTAGTCGGCGATTACTAACTTAGGCGTAACCGTTTCTATGACGGTATTGGCGCTAGCGAGGTCTTTAGCGGTGAAGACCCTAAAGCCCCAATCTGATAATTGTGACGAGATAGCTGTCAGCATTAAATGATCGTTGTCTATCACTAATACTGGTACATCAAAAAAGTCATTGGCGACAGGTTCATTAGTTAAAGCAGTCGCTGTTGGCAGTGATGATATTGGTGCTACGGCACGAGGAATTTCAATTTTAAAGCCAGTACCTTTATTAAGCGACGATTGAATCGAAATTGTTGCATCCAATATTTTTGCCATACGATCACAAATGGCAAGGCCAAGTCCTAAACCTGGAATTTCACGATGAGTATCAAGGCGCTCAAACTCTTTAAATATTTGCTGCTGTCCTACTTCTGAAATGCCGGGGCCATTATCCCACACTTCGATGGTGACACTGTTTTTATGAAGGCGCACACCAAGCAGTATTTTATTGACAATTGCTGACTTCTCACCAACTTTATCATCACAATAGTGTACGGCATTAGATAGGAAATTTTGAATAATTCGGCGAAGCATCCGCTTGTCACAATGCACAACTGCTGTACTTTTTTGATAACTAAATGCGATGTTATCGTGAGCTGCTAACACCGTAAATTCGTTTTCTAGCGTCGATAAAACATCATCTACGGCAAATTCATTAAGCTCTACTTTTTGTGAGCCACTATCGAGACGCGAAATTTCAACTAAGTCAGACAACAAGCCTTCAACGACATTGAGAGAATCACCAATATGATCTGCTAGTTCTGCTAACTCAGAACCATCAACGCGATTTTTAAGCATCGAAGTAAACAAGGACAGCGCATTAAATGGCTGCATTAAATCGTGGCTGGTGGCGGCTAAGAATCGGGTTTTACTGCGATTGGCAGCTTCTGCTTCTGCTTTGGCATTTTCGAGTTCTTGGGTACGTTGTTGAACGCGCTTTTCTAGGTTTTCGTTAGCAAGGCGCAGCGCTTTTTCGGCTTCAATATGCGCCGTGATGTCTGAATAAGTACTAACAAAACCGCCGCCGGGCATTGCTTGGCCGCGAATCTCTAATACGACACCGTTGGGCATGGTTCGTTGAAACTGATGATTGTGGCCCAAACGCATGTGCTCGATGCGCCGCTCAACTAATTCATCTGCTTGTACGCCACTGATAATGCCTTTATCGACATTATGTTGCAGTAATTCTCGCACTGACTTTCCAGCGGTTACAAAGCCTGTTGGGTAGCCAAGTAAATCAACATAACGTTGATTCCACGCCACAATTCGCATATCTACGTCGACAACACTGATCCCTTGTTCGATATTTTCGACACCCGATTGCAGTAGCTCGCGATTGAACTCAAACATTTGATTGGCTTCATCTACAATACTAACCACATCTTCTAGCGGCATTTGCTGAGAAGTTGAAGCGGCTTTCATTACCATACGCGTTGATGCTGATCCCAATACGCCAGAGAGTTGCAAGCGGGTAAACTCTATCGCTTGCTCTAAGGTTGCATGTTGACGGGGGAAATTGTTGAGCTTGTTCGCAATTTCATCGTTGGTAAAGCGATGGAGTAAGTTAGACAGATCATCAAAAGTAAGACGTTGCTCAAACTTACTTTGGCTCTTATTAATGTAGAGTTCTGCTTGCAGTTTTTCGCCAACACTGCGATGGCTGCTCAATGACACCGCAACAAAAGATAGAGTATTGAGGAACAAGCTAACAGCGACGCCGTGGGTTACTTCATCGAACCAATCGAGACCAAACAAGGCTGTTGGTTTTAGCCATTCCAGTCCAAATAATCCATGAGTAAGCCAGCTCGACTCTTTAAAAAATAAGGGCAAAAATAAGGTGTATAACCACACTAGAGCGCCAACTACTAAACCAACCAATGCCCCTTGTGACGTACCTTTTCGCCAATATAGCGCGCCAATAGTCGCCGGTGCAAATTGTGATAACAGAACGAAGGATAATAGGCCGATACTTGCTAAGTGATCGTGTTGGCTAATAAAACGTTCAAAGCTAAACGCTAACAGTAAGGTAACACCAATGGTTATGCGTCTTGCTGATAGTAATGAGCCTGACAATTGCGGCGTTTGACTGGCATCAAAACGTTTCATTTTGAGCATCAATGGTGTGATAACTTCAGTCGATAGCATGTTACTGAGTACGATGGCTGACACGATAACCATCGATGTCGCGGCAGCTAAGCCGCCGATAAACACAACGAGTCCTAACCAAGCTTGCTGATAAAATAACGGCAGGGTTAAGACAAATGTGTCAGCGTCGACACTGCCGCCGGGGAAAGAGGCTTGCCCCGCAATGGCGATAGGTAATACAAAAACATTAATCAGCAACAGGTAAGCCGGGTAAAGCCAACGCGCTGTTTTTAATTCTTGTTGATGGTGATTTTCTATCATCATCATGTGAAATTGTTGGGGCAAGATAAAAATAGTGATTGCCCCAAGTATCGCCTGTGAGACAGCTAAATAGGTATTACTCACTGGCGCCTGTGGTAATTGTTTTTGAGCAGCTAAGAGATGTTCAACACCATCAAATACATAAAAAGTAGCAAAAATGCCTACCGCCAATAATGCAAATAACTTCACAATAGAACTCACTGCAATGGCAAGCATTAGGCCTTGATTTTGTTTACTCGCGGCGATTTGTCGGGTGCCGAATAAAATACTAAAAACAATGAGTACCAAGGTCACCACAAAGGCAGTACTTATGCCAGACTGATAAGTACCAGTGAGTAAATCAAAACTGGTACTAATAGCTCGTAATTGTAGGGCGATATAAGGCACTGTGCCGATAAGGACAGTGAGTGCAATCGCGGCTGCCAGCATTGGCGACCGATCATAACGAAAGGCAATAAAATCGGCGATTGAAGTTAGATTTTGTTGTTTGACGATGGTGAGAATTTTTAGCAACATCGGCCAAGCAGCTACTAAACAGAGAATACTGCCAATATAAATTGGTGCAAGCCAAGCCCCCGTTGTTGCAGCTTGCCCGACCGTGCCATAAAACGCCCATGAGGTACAACTTACGCCTAGTGCTAGGCTATAAATCCACGGCCTAGAGCGCCATTGAGTTGGGGATTGTTTCTGACCGAGATAAGCAATAACGAATAGCAGTGCTAGGTAGCCGATGGCGACAAAGGTGACAAACCATCGATCTAACGAGATCCAAACTAACACAGCGATTCCTTTTTATGACGTATTGTGAATATCAGAACTGATTTTGGGTAGTGTACTAAGGTGCCAGATATTTACTGGGTGCCTTGAGATACTCTAATCCTAAGCATTATTTACACAAGAAATTATCACAGATGAATATAACGAACAAATACCTCGTTGAAGCCTTAGTTTTTTTGAGCTACATGCTATTTGCCATGGCGTGGGTCGGCGGCGCTGCCAGTATGGAGCAAATCATGTTGGCCATGAAGGTTGATAGCTTAGCGTCGGCGAGCTTTATCAGTGGCATGGTCACTTTTGCAAAAATTGTTGGCACCTTTGGGGCGGCATGGCTTGCTGTAAAATTAGGGGTGAAGTACGCGTTTTTAGTCTCAAGCGTGTTAATTGCTATCGGTATTTTTACACCAATGTCGCCTAACTATGAATGGCTATTGTTAAGTCGATTCCTGATGGGGTTAGGCGGCGCGTTTATGATTGTGTATTTTAATCCTATTGTGATGCAGTTTTTTACCGTTGAAGAACGCCCAGCTATCAATGGTTTAAACGCGGTGGCGTTTAATGTCGGTACTGCGATTATTTTGTGGTTTATGAGTGATATCAACACACTCACTGGCGGCTGGAAAGAAAGCTTAATTGTATTTTCAGTCATGAGCTTTGTATTAGCAGCTATATGGTTATTGGTAAAATTCAACGTTGAACAAACGAGCGGCTCAAGTAGCGAACCAGCAGCAACGTATTCTTATTGGGAAGGCCTCAAAGATAAGTTTAATTGGATTTATGGGCTGACTTATGCCGGATTACTTACCTTCTATATTTGTTTATTTACCTTTTATCCTCAAGCGGGGATCAGCCAAAGTAAATGGGTGATTGGCTTTGGAATAATAGGCACTTTTGCGGGCATTATTTACAGTAAAAAATTCCCTAAACGGGTTCCTATTATTCGCTGGTCGGGATTAATGATTACGCTGACTATTATTGGATTATCATTTAGTTCATTGGCGACTGTTCAGATAATTTCAGCGATGTTGTTAGGATTCTTTATATTTTTACCTGTCACAGCACTTGTTTCTATTCCCCATGAATTGCCTAATATGACAACGGCGCGTATTACTGTCATTTTTAGCTTGTTCTACTCAATTAGTTACCTGTTCTCAACAGTTCTATTATGGTTATTCGGCAAAATGGTTGATCTGAATAATGGCGATTTTACACAATCATTTGTGTTAATTGCGATTGTTAGTACCACCTTTTTCATCGGTAGTTTCTTTTTACCTGAGACGGCAAAGCAACAAGGAGAAAGCTAATGCGAGGGACTGTTTCACCAAAGCTTGAGCCATTTTTATTACAGGTTAATGAAGCCATTGCAACCGCAAAAGCACAAGGGATTGGTTACACACCGCAAGCGACTCGTGATGGTCTTAATAACTTGGCTGGGCTAATGGCTGATGGGCCTGAAATTGCTAATGTTAGCGATGTCTATTTACCAAATTATGAGACTCAAGTTCGCGTTCGAATTTATAACCCTGCGCCAGATAAAGCCTTACCTGTGTTGCTCCATTTTCATGGCGGCGGTCATATGTGTGGTTCAATAGAACTCTACGATCCCATCAGCAGAGAATTAGCAACGCATTGCCAAGCGATTGTAATGTGCATTGATTATCGTCTAGCGCCTGAATATCCGTATCCACAGGGGCTGAACGATTGCCAGTATCTGTTAGAAAACTTCGCCCAGTTACTCAAAGGTCATCAATTCACGGATGATTTATATATAGCCGGCGATAGCGCTGGTGGCGCAATTTGTACTAGCCTTGTCGCTAATAATCTTGACAATGAAGCGATTGAGATTGATAAACAAATACTGATTTATCCAAGTGTTGATTACACGATGAGTTTCCCTTCCTGTCAGGAAAACGGGGAGGGCTTTTTATTAGAAATGGCCAAGGTGGAATGGTATTTTGAGCAGTACTTTTCTGACCGCTCGCCAAGTGAGTCGCTATTAAAGTCAGCATCGCCGTTGCATCATTCATTCTCGAATAATATGCCTGATACGTTATTGATTACCGCTGGTTGTGATCCGCTACGTGATGAAGGAGCTGTTTATGCAACGCTCATGAAAGGTGCTGGCGCTAAATGTAAGCATATTCAGTTCGATGACATGATCCATGCTTATATGTTGGTGAATGATTTAGTCGTTGAAGAGTATGAAGAGACGTTGGATTTAATTGCTGATTTTATTGAGAAATAAATTAGCGCCATCAGTGATGGCGCTATCAATTTTTAATGTCTTACTGTGCCGTCCACGCACCGTCCATCGGCAGAGCTGAACCCGTAATTCCCTTCGCGCCATCACTACATAAGAATAGAATAAACTCACCAATCTGACGAGGATCGGCCATGCTTGGTAGTGGTTGTTTGGCGGTGATGAGTTTGTATTGCGCTTCATCAAAGCTAACGCCATCTTTCTCGGCAATGTCTGTAATTTGTTGACCAATAAGCGGCGTATCAACCCAGCCGGGACAAATTGAATTAACAGTAATACCATCTTCAGCACTTTCCAATGCAACAACCTTCGTTAAACCAACAATACCGTGTTTGGCGGCACAATAGGCGGCTTTGTTTTTAGAGCCAACTAAACCATGCACTGAGGCGATATTGATGATGCGTCCCCATTTTTTTTCAGTCATCGTCGGTAAACATTGTTGAATAGTGTGAAATGAAGAGGTTAGGTTGATGGCGATAATGTCATTCCATTTTTGTGTTGGAAAAGTCGCTGAGCATTCGGTGTGCTGAATACCGGCGTTGTTAACTAGGATGTCGATGCTACCGAGTGCATTCGCACCTTGCAGCATAAAGTCGCTGATGGCTTGCGGATCGCGTAAGTCAGCATTACTAAAGAAAGCCTTGATATCATACTTACTTTCAAACTCAGTCACTAAGGCTGCGCCATCTTGTTCATTCATCAATCCATGTAGCATAAGATGAATGCCTTTTTCTGCTAAAACATGAGCTGCGGCAAGTCCGATGCCGCTGGTTGAGCCGGTAATAAGCGCGACTTTATTTGATAACATGACGAGTGTCTCCATTAAAATAATTAGGCTTAGCCTACCATATGAAAGGTTGGCTGCCTTGTGTACCAAAGTACCGTTTATTTTTAATCTCACTGTGCTTTCGGCATAAATACTCAAGCATCTTCATATTGCTTGGATATAGGCCACAAATTGTTCACGTTGGTGTCACACTGTTGCACTTAAAATAGCGCTGATAATTAAAATAGCAATGAGCGTAATAGAAGATGAATGATACTAAACAAAAATTAAGTCCGACTTCGATTTTTCTCCATTGGATAGTGGCCGTAACCATTATCGGCTTATTAGCTTTGGGGATTTACATGGAAGAAAACGAGGCTTACCAATTTTATGATCTGCATAAATCAATTGGCGCATTAATTTTTCTGGTGATAATAGTGCGTGTTGTATGGCGGATTAAACAAGGGTGGCCAGAGCCTGCTAGTGAGTATAAAAAGATTGAGCATCTGATGTCGAAAGTGGTTCATTATGTACTGCTAATCGGCTCTGTGATTATTCCAATGTCAGGTTTGATGATGACATGGGGCGGTGGGCATGAGCTGGCAGTCTTTGGTGTAGAGATTTGGGGTCCCAATCATGATCCTGCATCACCAGAAGACACAATGGTACGTAGTGAGGCTATTAGTGGCTTAGGTCATCAACTGCACGGTCTTATTAGTAATATTGTTATTGCCGCTATTGTGCTGCATGTTGTCGGTGCATTTAAACATCATATTGTTGATAAAGATTCCACACTTAAAAGAATGTTAGGAAAGTCCTCATCATGAAGCCATGTGTTCAATTAGTAATAGCAGCGATATTATGTGCTCTTGCCTTTTCAGCAACGACAAAAGAGTCGAAAAGTGTTGCTGCCGTAAAGCAGGTTATTGCGTTGTACACGCAGGGGACTTTTGAGGGCGATACCGATAAACTTAATCGTGCTTTTCATCCTGATGCCGTGATGAATGGCTCGCTACGCGGTAAGATGGTGCTAGCCACACCAAAACGTTTTATTGAGAGTATGGGGAAGCTAAAACTCAATACTACGGGGGCTCAATACAACGCTAACATTACGCATATTGAAGTAGACGGAAAGGTCGCCACGGTAACGCTTAAAGAGACGGGGCTTGGTAAATCAAGCTTTACTAACTTCTTCCATTTAATTGATGATGGCAGCGGCTGGAAGATTATTAGTAAGGCATTTCAAAGCCACTAATTTGAAAGCGAGTTATCGTTGAAATAAAAAGGGAGCTGTAATTACAGCTCCCTTTTGGTTAATGCTATTCCATTAACCACATGCGCGCACTACGCGCTGGTAGATAGAATTTATGCCATTGGCTAGACACGTTTTGTACGTCATTGCTTAGCACATCACGGTAATTGCGGTGCCAATACAGATTATCTGTCGCCGTATTCACCCACACATCTTGGCCATTGCCACATTTATTAATACCAACGACTCCCACGTGATCACGTTTAAATAAAATCATACAATCATTGTGATTAATCACCTGCATGCCACGGCCTTGCGTGCCATTGTGGAACTTGAGCATGCCTTTGATATCGTCGCGTTTGTAGAAGTCTACCCAGCGGTTGTCGCCACTTTCGTTGTGATCAGAATACACCAATGGCAAACCACCATCACGACCAAAGATATAAGCATTTGCTAACTTCTCATCCGTTGGCTCCATGATTTGATGGCGGAAGCCTTGGTTTAGCGGAATATCATGAGTCACACTGAAGGTGATCGCGCGGTGACCCGCTAATGCTTGGCCATAAGCACCCGGATCAACTAATAAGTTCATTGAGCCACCGAACTTAAAAGCATTAAACATCTGGTTAAATAACGGGAAGTCATAAGCTGCATGCCCGGTATCATTAAGGTAAGGCACTAAGAAGTTGTCGTAATCGCCATGACCAGCGCCGCCTAGGGTAATGATTTCACCAAAGACATGAACATTGGCTTTAATTTCAGGCGTAAATACTGCGTTGATATGATAATTCGTCATGTGCTTTGCAGCATCGACACGAAAACCAGTTACGCCAAATGATTTTAATTTGTTGATGTAAAGTTTTTGCTGTTCAACAACCCAGTTATTGGCATCGAGATCGGGTAACCCCGGATCGCCATTGCCACCGCATAAACGCAGTGTTTGTACTTGGTGAACATTGGTGTAATCAGTAATACAGCCCGGCGCTTGGAAATCATGCGCGGCTAAGAAATTATCAGTGATGTCACCAAATAACTTAATGCTTTCAGACAACGTTGGCGTTGCGGCGTATTCTGCAAGTACAGCGGCACCCGGATAATTTAAATCACTGCGCTGCGATGCTTCATTAGCCATGTGGTTGAAAACGATATCAGCATAGGTTTCAACACCTTTGCTTTTTAGCGCGTTAACCATGGCTTTAAAGTCGTTGGTATCACCTAGTGGGTTATCGATAACGCGAATATCTTGAGGTTGATAACGTGCCCACCATTGATCGCCTGTCGACTTATAAGCTGGTGAAACTAGTACTTTCTTGTAACCAAGGTCGGCGATTTCTTGCGCTTTTTGCGCAACTTCATCATATTCCCAGTTAAAGGCATGCAAGATAGTATCGGCGGATGCTGTGTTAGACGTCACAGCAGTAGTAAGGGCAATTGCGCTGACGGCTATTGCTTTTTTAAAGGTTGATTGTATGTTCATTAGCTTACCTGTATTAGGGAATTATTATTATTTTCCAATGAATATTAAGCAGTATATTGCTTAACGAATCGATGTTTACATATTTTTAACAATTGGCGTTAGTGTATGCATACGTATTCAGTAATTGTTTTTATAACATGGGGTTATAAACTAAGGTTGTTAAAGAATAACTTGATGAGTTTGATATTGTTGAGGAAATAAAAAAACCGATACTAATTCGTATCGGTTTTAAGAAGAGGTAGGTGAATATTATTTAGCGGCTTCTTTTGCGGCTAAGAACTCATCGTAAGTACCACGGAAATCGTTGATGCCTTTTGGCGTAATTTCAAAAATGCGCGTTGCAAGCGATGATACGAATTCACGGTCATGTGATACGAAGAACAAGGTACCTGGATAATTTTCTAACGCCAAGTTAATTGATTCGATAGATTCCATATCTAAGTGATTGGTTGGTTCATCCATTAACAATACATTTGGTTTTTGCATCATTAATTTACCGAATAACATACGACCTTGCTCACCACCAGAAATCACTTTAACTGATTTACCGATATCATTTTGTGAGAACAATAGACGACCTAAGATGCCGCGTACAGATTGCTCGTCATCGCCTGGTTGCATCCACTGTGCCATCCAATCGAATAACGTCATATCGTTTTCAAATTCATGTGAGTGGTCTTGCGCGTAGTAACCAATGTTCGCATTTTCAGACCAGTTAACGTCACCTGCTGTTGCTTCAAGATCGCCTTGTAAAATACGAATCAAGCTGGTTTTACCTGCACCATTTTGACCGATAATTGCAATACGCTCACCCACTTCGGTGATCATGTCAAAGTCTTTAAATAGTGTTAAATCATCGAAGGTTTTGTTCAAGCCTTCAACTGTGATTGCATTACGGTACAGTTGTTTCTCTTGCTCAAAACGAATGTATGGTGAAATACGACTCGATACTTTCACTTCAGCCAATTGAATCTTGTCAATTTGCTTGGCACGAGAAGTTGCTTGTTTAGCTTTTGATGCATTAGCAGAGAAGCGAGATACGAAAGATTGTAATTCTGCAATTTGTGCTTTCTTCTTCGCATTGTCAGACATTAGCTGTTCACGCGCTTGCGTTGCAGCCGTCATGTATTCGTCGTAGTTCCCTGGGAATACTGACATTTCACCGTAATCTAAATCAGCCATGTGGCTACATACTGAGTTTAAGAAGTGACGATCATGCGAGATAATTACCATGGTAGATTTTCGCTCGTTAAGTACGTCCTCTAGCCATTTGATGGTATCGATATCCAAGTTATTCGTTGGCTCGTCAAGGAGTAAAATATCAGGATCAGAGAATAGCGCTTGTGCCAACAGCACGCGCAGTTTCCAACCTGGAGCAACTTCAGACATTGGGCCGTAGTGAAGCGCTTCTTCAATACCAACGCCTAGCAATAATTCTCCAGCACGTGCTTCTGCGCTGTAACCGTCCATTTCAGCGAACTGTGTTTCTAAATCAGCAACACGCATACCGTCTTCTTCGCTCATCTCAGGGTCAGCGTAAATACGGTCACGTTCTTCTTTCACAGCCCACATTTCTTTGTGACCCATAATTACGGTATCGATGACGTTGAATTCTTCAAACGCAAACTGATCTTGATGCAGTTTACCAACACGTTCATCAGTATCGACAGAAACGTTACCTGATGACGGTGTTAAATCGCCGGTTAAGATTTTCATAAACGTTGACTTACCACAGCCGTTTGCGCCGATAAGACCGTAACGGTTGCCGTTGCCAAATTTAACAGAAATGTTTTCAAACAAAGGCTTGGCGCCAAATTGCATGGTGATATTAGCGGTAGTAATCAAAGTTAGATTCTCTTTAATAATAAAATTTAGGGATTTTATCGAGCACTAAGGCCGATAAAAAAGCGGCATATTTTAACCTGTTGAAGGGTTTATTGCTATCACTGTTTGTGTGATCGTGGTGGCAGGGTAGGAGAACGAACTATTCTCACGTGACTGAGGTTATATCATCGTTGAAAATGCTGCTTGGACAAGGATTGTATCCGTTTGTATCAATAGACTAATGCATTGCTACAAACCGTAACTGAACCATAATGTTTGTTTGTATAGAGTTTGAATAAACCTCCACCATTAAAGTAAGGATTCGAATGAAATATTCTTTGTTAAGCACGGCGTTATTAATGACATTATCTTCAAGTATTCATGTGAAGGCAGATACTAAGGTAACCAACTTTCCGCAATGGTCACATTCGAGTTTTCAGGCGTCGGAAGAACAACGAGTTACTAATAAGGTGAGTGAAGGTTATCGCTCTACGATCGATTTTTCAGATCTTAACCAAAACTTGTTATCCGCTAACGATGCGGTAGTTGTGAGCTTGCCTTTGCCAAATGGTGAATTGGTTAACTTTCGATTGACCCCAACGCTGACAATGGCACCTGATTTAGCGGCTCGTTATCCTTCTATTAAAACATTCTCTGGCGTGCAAATTGATAATCCCGAAAATAAAGGGAATTTTGATGTTACTCCTCATGGTTTTCACGGATTCTTTCGACTTAATGGGCAAGATGTTTTTATTGAGCCACAATTTTTAGCGAACAATGAAGAATACGTTAGCTATTACAAAAAAGATGCATTGTCATTAAATGCCAACTCAGTGAATAAGCGCCTGCCGCCGATTAAGAAGCTAGCGCACAACGACTCATTTGAGCGTGTTAGCTACTATAAGAAATCGTCCTCTACGTTGAGGACTTACCGCATTGCAGTAGCAGCTGACGGTGAATACACGGCATTTCATGGTGGAACCAAAGAGTTAGGTTTAGCTGCTGTAGTCACGATGATTAATCGTATTAATGAGGTTTATGAGCGTGATTTAGCGATTAAATTAGAGCTAGTTGCCGACAATGACAAGATAATTTATACCAATGCAGCAACAGATCCCTACGCCAATGATGATACTGATATAGATAAAAATACCAGCGTGTTAGACAAAGAGATTGGTAACGATAATTATGATATTGGCCACATTGTTGGCACGGGTGGCGGTGGTGTTGCTGGATTTGGGGTGGTGTGTGACGCTTCGGCAAAAGGCGAAGGCCTAACGGGGTCAGATCAGCCGACGGGAGATGCATTTTTTATCGATTTCGTCGCACATGAAATTGGTCATCAATTTAGGGCTGATCACACATTTAATGGGGCGAGTGGTTCATGTGAAGACAATAGAGAAAACTTGAGCAGTTATGAACCTGGCAGTGCTTCGTCGATAATGGGCTATGCAGGGTTGTGCGATGGTCAAAACCTCCAAGACAATTCAGATCCTTATTTCCATACCCACTCGATTTCTCAAATTAGTCAATTTGTCGCCAGTGGCGGTGGTAGTCAATGTGGTCAAAGTACTGACAATGGTAATAAAGCGCCCGTTGTTGATGCGGGTAATGATTTTATCATTCCTTCAAGCACACCGTTCAAGCTCTCTGGCAGTGCTACTGATGCCGATCTAGATACACTGAGTTATAGCTGGGAACAATATGATTTAGGGCCGCAGAGTAACACCGCAGCACAGCAAGTAGATGATGGTAAACGGCCACTGTTTAGAACGTGGACTCCCACGGCACAGCCTGTTCGTGTATTTCCAAAGATGGCATCCATTTTGGCTAATAAACTAGAAATAGGTGAAACCTATCCAACGACTACCAGAGAAATGAACTTTCGATTACTTACTCGTGATGGCAAGGGAGGCGTGAATTTCGATACCGTTAAAATTAATGTCATTAAAGCAGATGAAGCATTTGCTGTTATAGCACCGAATGCTGAGAGCCAATGGAGTGGTACACAGCAAAAAATACGCTGGAATGTTGCTAATACCAATCAATCGCCAATATCTTGCGCCGCTGTAGATATCACGCTGTCGCTTGATGGTGGTCAATCATTTGAGCACAAATTGGCTGAAAAGGTAGCGAATAACGGTAATTTTGATGCAAATTTACCTGTTGCTTCAACGACCAAGGCAAGAGTCAAAGTAAGTTGTAGCGACAATATCTTTTTTGCCATTAGCAATGGTAACTTTAGTATTGATGATAGTACTACCACCACTGGTTCACTTAAAATTCTCGGCGTAAAAACAGAGGTGAGTACTAATGAAGATACAGCTGTCGCATTAACGCCTTCGATGTTTAATTACCAATCAAGCCAAGCGGATAGCATTAACATTTTAGGGGGAGATAATTATCAAGTACATGATGGAAAAGTTGTGCCAAACCTTAACTTCAATGGTGAGTTGTCAGTTAAGGTATCAGGCTTAAAAGCTGGTGTTGAATCTGACATCGTAACGATAAAAATTACTGTCGTCGCCGTAAATGATAATCCTGAAGCTGGTGATGACACCGCTGAGGTAAACGAAAATTCAACATCTAACATGATTGACGTGCTGGCCAATGATAGTGATGTTGATGAGGGCGACAATTTAACCTTATCAAGTGTTAATTACTCAGGTAGTGGCACGTTAAAAATTGAAAATAACCAAATTAATTATGTGCCAGCTCAGGGTTTTTCGGGGAAAGAAAGTGCCACTTATAACGTGTCTGATTCAAACGGAGGCTCTGCTGTCGGAAATCTAATCATTACGGTTAAAGCGAACAACGTCGTTGTGCCACCTGTCGTCGACAACACGAGTAAGTCAGGCGGTAGCTTATCAGGATGGGTAATACTTTTCTTAGTTAGCGTTGTAAGTCGCGTAATGCGTCGAAAGGAGTTTTAAGATGAAATCATTACTGATTGCATGCTGCACGGTCTTTTTTGTTACTGGCTGTAATAGCGGTGTAAAAAAAGAAGCCAATGTTCAGTCGCTAATTCTAAATGACAATATAAAGCAAGCGCAGGCGCAAGGGGATTATCGATTGTACGCGACTAGCGGCAGACGCTTGGTCTTTCCTGGGATTGATAGTTCTAAATTTGACGAGGTTAAAGCACGTTGTGGGAAAAAATACATGCCTAATATGGGGGATGTTGTAAAAAGTACTGAAGAAAAAAATGAGCGAGCTAAAAATTTTAAATATATGTCTTTGTTTAATAAACGTATGATTGTAGATTGTTTTAATCAGACTAACTCATAGAATGCTTTGAAAGTAGAATCTTATGACAAACAAACCCACCGTATTATTAATTGATGACGATGTTGAGCTATGCCAACTGGTCAGTAATTATTTGATGCATAACGGCTACAATGTAACGGCAATTCATGATGGTTTAGAAGCTCAAGCGATGATTGTTGAACAGGCACCTGATATTGTCATTTTAGATTTGATGCTGCCTCATGTTGATGGATTGAGTATTTGTAAAAGTGTTCGCCATGACTATCATGGCTCTATCATTATGCTAACTGCGCTAGATGACGATATCGATGAAGTTACAGGCCTTGAAGTTGGTGCAGACGATTATCTAGCAAAGCCCGTCAAACCACGCGTGCTGTTAGCTCATATTCGTGCCCAGCTCAGACATTTGGAAAAGGTCAATCGACAACCTCAGTCCATTGTTTTCGGTGAGCAGCAATACACGCTGTTCACTGAAAGTCGTTCGTTAAGTTTTGAAAATCAAGTTTGTGAATTGACCTCAGCAGAATACGATGTGTTGTTAGCGTTGGCACAACGACGAGGGAATATTGTGAGTCGTAATGAGCTCCATCAGTTAATTTTCAACTTTGAGTTTGATGGTGTCGATCGCTCAATTGATTTAAGAATATCGCGATTGCGAACTAAGCTAGCTCGTTACACAGGCAAGAAAAATATCATTCAAACAGTACGTAATAAAGGCTATTTGCTATTGGGGTAATAATGAGCGCGTTTTTTCGAATCGGCTTGATCGTTACGGGTGTGTTTTCAATCGCCTCGATTATCAGTTTTATGTTTGTATATCCGGCAGCAGATCGTTTTGCTTACAATAGCGTTGGGCAAGATTTATTGCAGGCGAAGCACATGGTTCATGAGGCTTTTGACAATACCAGCCCTAGCGAATGGCATGGATTATCGATTAAAGTGTCTGAGCAAATTGACATGGCGGTTTACATCGACAAATTTAGCGATAACTATATACCTGAGCAATACATAGAACAGTTTAAGAATAAGCTTGGTAATACAGGCATTATTGAGCAGGAAACACTGCAAATTTATTATCCTCTTGATGATGAATTTGTGTTGACTGTTGGCCCTGCATTGTCGAGCCAATGGGCTAGTTATTTTTCTGAATTAGTCACATGGTTTATTGCATTGTTGGTGTCGCTAACACTCGCCTACTTCTTCTTTCGTCATCATCAACAGGCGCTGACTAAGCTTGCAGCACTCTTGCCTACACAAGAAAATAATCAAAGCAAGACGATCGATTTCTCAATGCTTACACAACGTATTAATGCCTTAGTTTTATCAGGCAGCAACAAGTCAGATTCACTGGAAAAGCTTATTATTTCGCAACGCGATCTGCTGCATGGTATTGCGCATGAAGTGAGAAGCCCATTAGCCCGTATGGAGTTTGCCATTGAATTACTACAAACCGCCGATGAACAGCAGCAAGCTGAATTGTCTCAGCAGCTTGATAGTTATTTAAAGGAAATAGATGAGTTGGTTCGTAGCCTACTCCGTTATTCTCGTCTACAGCATGATGAATCTGAAATATCGTTATCAATGGTGCCAGTTAACGAATTAACCGAAATAGCCGTCGACAAAGTGTCAAATGTCTACCCAGCTATTACATTTAATATTATTGGAAAAGCATCAATATCAATCGACTGTGATATTCAATTACTTACTATTGCATTGGCCAATATATTGAGGAATGCAGGACGCTTTGCTCGCTCAAACTGTGTTGTAGACTGGATTGAAAAAGATGAATATTTATTAATAATCATTGAAGATGATGGTGCTGGATTACCTCCAGGTAAAGCACAACAAATATTCGAACCCTTTACACGCTTAGATCCTAGTAGAGCAAGAGATTCTGGCGGTCACGGTCTTGGATTAGCTATTGTACAAGCTATTGTTCACCGTCATGGTGGTAGGGTTGATGTGAGTGATGCCGACATTGGCGGTGCTAAATTTACGTTAATGCTCCCTAAATATTTAAAGGAATAAACAATGAAAAAAATCTTAATTTTTGGTAATTCTGGTTCGGGGAAGTCGACGCATGCTAAGAAACTGGCAAAGCAACATCAGTTAGCCCATCTGGATTTAGATACGGTGGCGTGGCAAGTCACGACGCCAGTAGCACGTATGCCTATCGAAGAGTCTCATCGGCTATTAGATAGCTTTACTAAAGAGAACGATGAGTGGGTTATCGAGGGTTGTTATGCCGATTTATTAGCGCTGTTAACGCCACAAGCGAACGAGATGGTTTATCTCAACTTGCCAGTTGATGATTGTGTGAGCAATGCCAAGGCACGGCCGTGGGAATCTCATAAGTATGACAGTAAAGAAGCACAAGATACTAACTTACCAATGCTTATTGATTGGATAACACAATATCCGCTGCGTGACGACACGTATTCTCAGCGTGCTCACCAACAGTTATTTGATGGTTTTACTGGTGACAAAACCATGATGCTCTCTAATGAATAAATTCGTTAACTTTTCTCAAACGTATCTGCATACGTATGTATCGGATAAATCGTTTACTTAACCGCCGAATTGTAATATTTACATAGTCCACTTTTGAAAATGGACAGTAAACAATGAATCAACCCAAGTTAAGTTTTTGGCAAATTTGGAATCTCAGTTTTGGATTTCTCGGTGTGCAAATCGGCTTTGCACTGCAAAATGCCAACCTAAGTCGGGTGTTATCTGATCTTGGTGCTGATCTCTATTCATTGTCTTATATGTGGCTTCTTGCACCTATTATGGGAATTATTATCCAGCCCTTAGTCGGCGCCTCGTCTGATAAAACATGGAACAGATTTGGTCGTCGCGGCCCCTATATTTTAGGTGGCTCCATCACTGCGGCTGTTGCAATGTTATTGATGCCGCAAGCGCCGTTATTTGTCACTGTGATTGCGCCAATGATTTTTGGTTTAGTCATGTTGGGATTGATGGACGCCGCATTTAACGCAGCCTTCCAACCATTTAGAGCCTTGGTAGCTGACATGGTGCCAGAAGAGCAGCGCAATCAAGGTTTTGCTATACAATCGCTGCTGATTAACATTGGCGCTGTGGTCGGCTCAATTCTTCCATTTGTTTTAACTAATGTGTTGATGATGAGTAACGAAGCTAATTTAGGTGAAGTGGCAGAAACCGTTGCATGGTCATTTTATTTAGGCGCTGCAATTATGGTTGGCTCAGTAGCGTGGACAGTTTTCAAAACACGTGAGTATGATCCTCAAACTTACCGCAGTTACAACGATATTAGTGAAGAGCCTGTTGCTGCTGAAAGTAAATCACTTCCCGAGCATTTAAAAGAATTTTTAGCGCTGGTATCTTCGATGCCAAAAACGATGAAGCAGCTGGCGTTGGTTCAGTTTTTCTCATGGCTACCTATGTTTTTAATGTGGGTTTATATATTTGCTGCCGTTACACAAACCGCGTGGGGAGTCGATCCCATATGGTTTGATCCCGACCATATTAAATCTGTTGGTGAGGTGCCACAAGAAATCACTAAAGCCCGTGGTGAAGCGGGAGACTGGATAGGGATTTTATATGCTGCAATGTATGTCGCTGCTGCCCTTTATTCAGCCGTGATGGGCAAATTGGCGAACGTATTTGGCCGTAAAATAGTGTATGCCTTTGGTCTGTTTGTGGGGGGCATTGGTTTTATATCTTTGGGATTATTTAACAATCCTACACCTGTGTCTTTAGACTTATTTATTGCGCAAGTCACTGTGCCACAAGGGGCGGTTGATATGCTCATTCCAATGTTAGGTGTTGGTGTTGCATGGGCGACATTGTTGGCGATGCCGTACACTATATTATCTGGTTCATTACCTGCACAAAAGACGGGAATCTATATGGGGATTTTTAACTTTACCGTTGCTGGCCCGCAAATTATATGTGGTTTTTTAGCAGGCCCCATTTTACTGTACTGGTTTAACAATCACGCGATAAGCATGATGTGGATGGCTGGTGGCTCTTTGATTCTAGGCGCTTTGGCAGTATTCGCCGTTAAAACAAATCTCAGTAAAAAAGCGACTTAATCACTCTGGTTAAATTGTTTTAATGAGGAATAAGGAGCTTGCGAACCAGATACAGTTCGCAGGCTACTGTTTAATTATTGAAATTAAACAGTTATTCTTCAGTTGGATTAATTAATACGATGCAATTTAAAAGGAATGAAACTTGAAGGATTCTACAGTTGGATTTAAAGACTCACAGCGATTAACTCAATGGGTAAAGATTTGTTTATATGCGCAGATTATTGTCGCGATTATTTCACTGCTTACGACAGGGCTTGAATACAAGTTCTTGTATGATGTTCAAAATGGTGTCTACACCTCTCAGGAGGTGGCTGTTTCTGATGGAGAAGCAAGTGATTTTCGCCAAAATATAGTCCTCTTTTTGTATCTTATTGTCATTCTGACATCTGCATTTTTGATATTACGTTGGATTCATCGTGCAAATTATAATGCAAGGCAACTTGGCGCGGAAAATATGAACTTCACGCCAGGCTGGTCGATAGGGTTTTACTTTATTCCGATTTTAACCTTGTGGAAGCCATATCAGGCGATGCGGGAGATATGGCAAACGAGTAAGACTTCTGAAAACTGGATGATCGAAGAGCCGTCATGGCTTCTACCAATTTGGTGGACGTTATGGTTGATATCTAACTTTTTGGGTAGAGTTATCTACAAAATGTCTACTAGTGCAGAAGAAGTTCATCAAATGATGGATGTTAATCTACTAAATCAGCTATCCAATGTGCTTGATATTCTGCTTGCCATGTCTTTATTTTTGATTGTAGATACGATTCATAAAATGCAATCTAATCGTCATGAATCTAATAATTCAGTAATAGATGAGCCACAAGTGTCGTTGATTCAAGACCGTGAGTTAATCTAAGTGCGAGATTAAATAAGCTGCTGTGATTTGTGGTTAATGGGAAAATAAATTTCAATTCATGGTTACGTTAATTATCATTCTCATCAACAGTTATTTGATGAGAGTGATAATAGAAAATGATGCTCAATTTATTACTCTTCTGCATTATTGTTTGCGAGTAATAGGGATCCACCACCGTAGGCGCATTTCGCTCATCGGCTTAAAAGGGATAGGAAAGTAAGCGACAATGTCAGGTTTATTGCCATCTCTTTCGTAACCTGTTGCTGCGAACCATTCACCATAAATATATCGGTTTGTTTTCATCGATGTTTTATAGGTACATTCAAACTCTGCATAGGTAGCCATTGGCACCGTGTGAGTTTCGAATTTGCTTGAATCGTCGCCCTGAGCGGCCTCAATGCCTAATACATCAATGAATTCGTCTCGCTTTCCTTGTTCTGTTGGAAAATAAGCAGAGAGTAATGCGGCGTTGGTAATCGCCCGTGGTTGTCCCTTGTTGAGTTGATAGAGCGCGTTATAGTCATCTGAATTGACATACGCTTTCCAGAATTTAGGCCCCTCCTTGGCAAAGTTGTCAAATTCAAATCGTTTGCTGCTACCGATGAGTTTAAACTCAGGCACTTCAATTATTCTGTAGTCCATGCTTTTTTCTACCTCATTGTTGATAGTGAAAAAGACTCTTTTATATGACGCAAGCGACTGACCACTTTTGCGTGCCTTACTCGGGTTTATACCGTGAATATTTCGAAAAGCACGTGTAAAAGCATTAGGTGATTCATATCCGAACTTGAAGGCGATATCGACAATACTGCTATTTGTATTAATCAATTGAGCAGCGGCAACCGTTAGCTTTCTACGCCGAATGTACTCCGCACAAGTAATGTTGAAATTAGCAAAAAAGACACGATGAAAGTGATATTTTGAGCAATGCGCTTGTTTAGCGACTTCTTCAAGAACCAGAGGGCTATTGAGGTTATTCTCAATATACTCAATGGCTACATTCATTCGTTGTGACAGCGTCATAGTATTTAGTCTTATGTAAAGTCTTCATGGTATTTAAGTGCCGCTGCTGTGTCTCACCTTTTCTTGCTCTGTTCGACATAAAAACAACATAAATTTTGAACACTTTTGTCACATTTGCTTTTTAAAGTAATCGTAAATGATTACTTATACCAATGAGTATTAGGAGTGTGTCATGTTTTCAGTTGAGCAAGTTATTAAACAAAACTATCCGCAGTTAGAACAATCGTCAACGAGGGCATCGTTCACTCGATTTATATTACGAGATTTATTACATGAAAAAGATTTTATTGATTTTTCTCAACGGTATCCACATTTAACTGGGCTTGATTTTGTTGAGCAGGTATTAGCGTACTTTGAATTTACGTATTCAGTACGTGACACTGAATTAGAGCGAATTCCTACGACAGGGCGTTGTGTGATAGTTGCAAATCACCCCATTGGCTCGCTTGACGGGCTTGCGTTAATTAAATTAGTGAGTGAGGTGCGTAAAGACTTTAAAGTTGTGGCTAATCAATTATTAATGGCTGTTGAGCCGCTGCATGATATGTTGATTCCCGTTAATAACATGCAAGGTGGTACCGCGAAGGCCAATATTAATCGCATGCATGGTGTGCTGCAAGATGAGGGGGTAATCATCATGTTTCCTTGCGGCGAAGTGTCGAGATTAGGACCAAGAGGCGTTAAAGATGGAGAATGGCATAGCGGTTTTCTTCGCCTAGCCAATTCGATGAAATCACCGATTTTACCGATATACGTTAATGGTAAAAACTCGCCACTGTTTTACAGTTTGTCGATGATCTACAAGCCGTTATCGACATTGTTTTTAGTCAAAGAAATGTTTAAACAACGATCAAAAAATTTACCGATGCGTATTGGCAACCTGATCCCGTTTGAAAGTTACGGTGGATTACCAATCAACCTCAAAGAAAAAGTGCGATTGTTTCGCCGTCATTTGTATCAATTAGCCAAAGATAAAAAGCCGCTATTTAAAACACAAACCGCTATTGCTCATCCGGAGCCAAAAATGGAACTTAAACAGGCGATTTCTGCCTGTGAACATATCGGAACAACACAAGACAACAAACAAATTTATTTATATCGGCATCAAGGAAGCTCACCTGTCATGCGTGAAATTGGTCGTTTACGGGAAATTGCATTTCGTGCTGTGGGTGAAGGTAGTGGTAATAGACGTGATGTTGATCCCTATGACCAATATTACGAGCACCTCATTCTATGGGATAGAGATGATTTAGAGATTGTTGGGGCTTATCGTCTTGGGAATATACAGCAAATTTTAAAGGCGGAGCAATCGCTATATACGCAGTCGCTATTTCATTATACCGAGCACATGACACCTTATTTTGAAAATGGCCTTGAACTTGGTCGAAGCTTTGTCCAACCTAAGTATTGGGGAAAACGTAGCCTAGATTATTTATGGTACGGCATTGGTGCTTACTTGAATAAACACCCACAAATCCGTTATTTGATTGGTCCAGTAACCCTGAGTAATTCGATGCCTAAAGTGGCCAAAGACTTACTGGTGTATTTCTATAAACTGCACTTTTCAGGAATGAGCGCTAACTTGGTTAGCGCTAAAATGCCGTATCACCTTCCGCAAGATTTTAGTGATGCCGCTGAATTACAAATCACAGGTGATGACTATAAGTCAGATTTTATTGCGCTAAAAAATTTATTAGCGAATATGGAATGTCAGATACCTACGCTTTACAAGCAATATAGCGAGTTGTGTGAACCGGGCGGTACACAGTTTTTGGATTTTAATATTGATCCTGACTTCTCTGATTGCGTTGATGGCTTAGTGTTAGTGGATATACACAGAATAAAAAACAAAAAACGTCAACGATATTTGGAGGGGCAATAACGGCTGATGTGTTATTACATTGCTCTGTTGTATCCGTTTTTTTTGCACAAGATGTCATTTTTCAAACCGTTATCTTTCTTGCATAACGGTTTTTTCGTTAAAAATAATTGAATTTTTTAATTCTGTCGTGAGTAAAAATAAAAAGTGATCAAAACGTCATTTTGTTGATCCTTAGCCTTTCATTCATGAGGTAACTAAGTTAATATTCGCTCATTCGTGACCGCTGGTCACAAAATGACTGTCGGTTTAAATGTGACTGGTAGTTCTATGTTGTTGAATATATCGAGCGATGTTATGTCTGAATCTAGAAAAGAGCGTGAATTTAAATTACGGGAAAAGGATATTCTAAGTGCAGCGACAACCCTGTTTTTAGCAAATGGATTAGATAGTGTTACCGTGGCTGATATTGCTAAAGCAACGGATATTGGTAAAGGTACGATTTACAAACATTTCACTAGCAAAGACGCTGTTTTAGCACAACTTGCTAATAACTTTTCTTACGATGTATTACAAAAAGTTAAAACTATTGACAGTACGCTACCTGCAAAAGAACAAATGCGTGAGATGCTAGAGATGTGCTTTATGGCTCATGTTGAAGAGCCGTTAATGAGCGAGATTTCAAGACGTTATCATCAAGCGAGTTTCTTTGAACGGTTACCTGAACAAGCAAAAACACACTGCTTAGCCATTGAAGGCGAATACTTTGTAATTTTACAAAATATTTTCAGCAAGGGTATCGAAAATAATGAACTACCTAACGCATCAATCGATGAGTTACTCCTAGGAGCACACGCCACTTTTACTGGCGCGCTTGAAATGCTCCACAGCAAACAATTCCACTGTTTTAGTGAATCACCATCGATTTCACAAGAGCGGTTTATCAAAATTATTATCAATTACACAATGACGGGATTATTTGGTCAGTCGATGGCTGGCGATATTAATACGTCTGGAGAATCACATGAATAAGTCAATAATGTTGGCGTCAGGACTAACGGGTCTTCTAATTATTTGGATGCTATCGGGTAGCAATGATGCACCAGTCGAAGAAGAAGTATCGCAAAGTAGCGAGGGCGAAAAGCTGATGAGCGTGGTTGTTAAATCGTCTGATGCACAGCTCGTTGCTAAAAAGATTACGGTACAAGGTCAAGTTGAGCCTAATCGTGTTCTGTCATTAAAAACCGAGGTTGATGGCAAGATTATTGCCTTGCCGTTAGCGTTAGGTAGCCGTGTTAAAAAAGGTGATGTGCTAGCCAAGGTTTCGTTAAAAACGCGCATTGCGCAGCGTGAACAAGCGGTGGCCAACGTAGCTTATCAAACCCAAGAACTTGCGGCGACGAAGAAGTTATTCGATAGAAAGTTAGAGTCGGGTAGTCGTCTGAGCTTACAACAAGCCAATTTAGCAGCTGCGAAAGCATCGTTACAGCAGATTGATTACGACATTAAAAACTCAACGATTAGTGCCCCCTTTGATGGTGTTTTTGATCGTCGTTACGTCGAATTAGGAGATTACTTAGATAAAGGTCAGCAAGTTGTCTCTTTAGTTGATGATCTTCAGCTAAAAATCACCGCAATGGTACCTCAGCAACAGGTGGACGGTTTAGTGTTGGGACAAGATGTAACAGCAAGCCTAATTAACGGTGAAGCGATTACTGGCGCTCTTTCATTTATTTCTGCAACAGCCGATGAGAATACCCGTAGCTACCGCATTGAAGTGTTGGTGGACAATAACGATCATCGTCGTCTTGTTGGTATGACCGCATCGCTAGACATTCCGGTAAAAGAAGTTGAGGGGCACTTGGTCAGTGCGTCTTCGATCAGTCTTGATAATCAAGGCCGTCTGCAAGTTAAAGCCGTCAATGAAGACAACGAAGTTGTTGCTTATCCGGTCACTATTGTACGTACAGACAGCGATAAAGTGTGGTTGTCAGGCTTACCTGCTCATGTGTCATTAATTACCCTAGGTCAAGACTTTGTGATCGCTGGTCAGACTGTACAAGTGAGCCAAGGCTAATTAGCTGGCGAGGAGATTTATTATGATTAACGCATTAATTAATGCAGCCGTTGATCGCACAAGAACGACCATGATGATTTTGGTATTTTTGTTCATTAGCGGTTTGATTGCTTTTAATACGATTCCAAAAGAATCGCAGCCAGATGTTGCTATTCCTATTATTTATGTGTCGATGACCTACGACGGCATTTCACCGGAAGATGGCGAGCGTTTACTTGTTCGTCCAATGGAGAAAGAGCTTAAGTCGATTGAGGGCATCAAGGAAATGCGCGCGGTGTCTGGTGAAGGGCACGCGTCTGTTACCCTTGAGTTTGATGCGGGTTTTGATGCCGATCAAGCCTTGCTTGATGTGCGCGAAAAGGTTGATGCAGCTAAAAGTAAACTGCCGGCAGAAACTGATGAACCACAAATTCATGAAGTGAATGTTGCATTGTTTCCTGTACTTAGTTTGGCGCTATCGGGTGATGTGCCAGAGCGTGTTGTGCGCCGTATTGCTCGTGATTTAAAAGATAATATTGAAGGACTTTCTGGCGTTCTAGAAGTTGACATCGGCGGTGACCGTGAAGAGTTAATGGAAGTCATTGTCGACCCGCAAGCGCTTGAAAGTTATAACATTGATTATTACGAACTACTGCGTACCATCGATTTTAACAACCGTCTTGTGGCGGCTGGTGCTATTGATACTGATAATGGTCGTCAGGTGTTAAAGGTACCGGGCGTTATCGATAATGTCGAAGACATGCTTAACATGCCCGTGAAAGTTGTTGGCGATCAAGTCGTGACATTCCAAGATATCGCGAGTGTACGTTCTACGTTTAAAGATCCTGAAGGTTTTGCTCGCGTTGGTGGTAAGCCAGCAATGGTACTAGAAGTTAAAAAGAAAGTAGGCGCAAACATCATTGAAACGATTGAAGAAGTTCAAGCGTTAGTGACTGAGCACCAAAAATTATGGCCACAAGGTTTAGAGCATAGCTACATTATGGATCAATCAACGCAGGTAAAAACCATGCTTGATGATCTTTTAAATAATGTGATGACGGGCATTGTGCTGGTTATGATCATTATTTTGGGCGCGATGGGACTGCGTTCATCACTGCTTGTTGGTTTGGCTATTCCCGGTTCATTCTTAGCGGGTATTTTAGTGTTAAACATGATTGGTTTTACGCTTAATATCGTAGTGTTATTCAGTCTAATTCTGGTTGTTGGTATGCTCGTTGATGGGGCCATCGTTGTGATTGAGCTTGCTGATAGACGCATGAAACAAGGTATATCGCCGAAAGAGTCGTTTGCCTATGCCTCGCGCCGTATGGCATGGCCTGTTATTGCGGCAACATTAACTACGCTTGTGGTATTTATGCCGTTAGTATTCTGGCCGGGCGTTGTTGGTCAGTTCATGAAATATCTGCCAATCACCGTGTTGTTTTGTTTAACGGCGTCATTGTTAATGGCCTTGGTCTTTATGCCGGTACTTGGCGGCGTGATCAGCCGCAGTAAAGGCGTGCAATCGGTTACTGACGAAGATGAATTACCAGATACGACATTTAATAAAAAGTACCGTTCGGTGCTGGCTAAACTGCTAAATCACCCTGGAAAAACCTTGGGTGCGACGTTACTGCTGATCGTTGGTACCTACATGGCGTATTTCCAACTAGGTAAAGGAGTTGAGTTTTTCCCTTCAACTGAACCTGAATCTGCCTTAGTAAATATTCATGCGCGTGGTGATTTATCGATTGCTGAAAAAGACGCTTTGTTGTTCCAAGTTGAGCGCCGTTTACTTGATTTTAAAGAATTAAAATCGGTCTATGGCCGTAGCTTTAACAAACCTGGCGGTGAAACGGCAGAAGATGTTATTGGTACCATTCAATTTCAATTTGTTGATTGGCAAGAGCGCCGTCCAGCACAAGAAATTTTGCAGAACATGCGTGATGTAACAAAAGACATCGCTGGCGTGCAGTTAGAGTTTAAAAAGGCTGACGATGGCCCCGTGCAAGGCAAACCATTTAAGTTATTAGTGAGTGGTTTAGATAATAAAAATATCTACGCGACAGTGGCTAAAATTCGTCAAACCATGGAAGAAATGGGCGGCTTTGAAGCGATTGAAGATAATCGTCCATTGCCAGGTATCGAATGGCGTTTAAATGTAAACCGTGAAGAAGCTGGTCGCTATGGCGCTAACATTAGTGTTATTGGCAATGCCGTCCAAATGGTAACTAACGGGATTAAAGCGGCAGAGTTCCGCCCTGACACTTCAGATGATGAGGTAGACATTCGTATTAGATTCCCGCGTGAACAACGTAGCTTAGATCAATTATTACAACTGAAAATTAATACGATTCAAGGGCTCGTGCCATTATCTAACTTCGTAACCTTAGAGCCAGCGAATAAAACGAGTACGGTGAACCGTGTTGATAGCCGTCGTGTTGTGACGATTCAGGCTGAGCCAGCTCCCGGTTATTTACTCAATGATTTGGTTATTCAAATGGGCGAAAAACTTAAAGCAGAGCAATTCCCACTCGATATTCGCTTTAAATTTAAAGGGGAGCAAGAGCAGCAAGAAGAAACAGGGGCCTTTTTAGGGTCGGCATTCTTAATCGCGATCTTCTTAATGGCGCTTATTTTGGTAACGCAGTTTAATAGCTTTTATCAAACGATGTTGGTGTTATCGGCTATTGTCTTCTCAACAGCAGGTGTATTACTTGGCTTATTAGTGACAGGGCAAACCTTTGGCATTGTAATGGTGGGGGTAGGCATTATTGCGCTCGCTGGTATTGTGGTGAACAACAATATCGTTTTGATTGATTGTTATAACGATTTACGCCGTAAAGGTCACAGACCTTATGATGCAGCCTTGATCACTGGTAGCTTGCGTTTGCGTCCGGTATTGCTAACCGCGGTAACAACGGTTCTTGGTTTAATGCCGATGGTATTAGCAATGAATATTGATTTAGTGGGCCGTAACATTAGTTTTGGCGCGCCATCGACACAGTGGTGGACTCAGCTTTCAAGTGCCATTGCTGGTGGCTTGAGTTTCGCGACGTTATTAACGTTGTTTTTAACGCCTTGCTTGCTAATTATTGGTGACAAGTTAAGTAAAGGGCGTCATTACCGTCAGACGCTGGTGAATAATTCTCAAAAAAATATCAGCGAATCTATCATTACCGCAACCGATGTTGCAAAGTGATAACATACGCTAAATGTCAGTAATGTATTAACATCATGTTGATAAAAGTTTTGAAAAGCGACCTCTAGGTCGCTTTTTTTATTGTTAGCGCTTGATTGCGTTTTTACAAAATGATTACATAAGACTACAAATTATAACCTTTATGCTAATGATAATGGTTTGCATTAGGTGTTAAGGGGTGTAAAATGCAGCCAATTTTTTGATAACGGACTAAGAATTGGTATTATGAAGTTTAACTATCTCGCTCTAGCAGTTTCTGCTGCATTACTTCCTCTGTCTGCTTTTGCTGCAGATAAGGCTCCTAAAAAAACTTCTGATGTGGAAGTTATTCAAGTTAAAGGTAGTTACTTCAATAACTACAAAGTTGATAAAGCATCTGGTGCAATGCGTACTGATACGTCGTTGATGGAAACGGCACAAGCAGTGACTGTTATTCCTGAAATGATTATTGACGAACAATTAGCAACAACACTCGGTGAAGTGCTAAACAATGTTGCTAGCTTATCTCCGGGGTCAAAACAACGTAACCGCGAAGTATTTAGTTCACGTGGTTTCACACTAAGCTCATCTAACGGTTACTTACGTGATGGTCATCAGCATTGGTCACATTACCAACAACCAATTGAAACACTAGAGCGTGTTGAAGTCATTAAAGGCCCATCAAGTATCCTATACGGACAGTCTGCACCAGGCGGTTTAGTTAACATGGTGACTAAAAAGCCAACGGACTCTCGTCTATTTGATTTAAGCTTTGATACCGACCAAAACGGTTCGACGCGTTTTATGGCAGACTTTGGTGGGCAGATTGTTGAAGATCTAACGTACCGCAGTGTATTGGTAAAACAAGACGTGAAATACGATCGCGAATACCAAGATGGTTCACAGCGTGAACGTGACCGTTTCCTAGGTTCTATTTCTGTTGACTACGCCGTATCAGACGACTTAAAAGTAAATGTATATTTTGATCGCACTAACGACAAAGCTGGCCTAGACACAGGCGCATGGCTTGATAATAACGGTGACGTTATTGGTGATGACAAGACTATTTATGATTTCTCGTGGGCATTCACAGACATCACTGTAGATAACCTTGGCGCTAACGTAAGTTACTTCATCAACCCACAATGGATGGTTAAAGCTGGCTACAACGAGCAAACGTTCGAACGTCAACGTTTCGAGTCAGCACCGAGCAAGCCAGGTGATTACACAGTAGGAAATTCTTATACGTATCGTCCATACGATCGCTTTGATGATTGGCAATTCAAGACTGCATATATCGATCTGACGGGACAATTTTCTACTGGCGATATTGAGCACGAAATATTAGTGGGTGCAAACAGCCTAGATTACTATTATGGTCAATTACGGACTAGAGTTGATGAGCCAATAATTTACAATCCTGAACATGGTGAGCCGCAGCGTCCGGCGATTAGCTATAAGACCGATGATTCATTATACAATAGTGAATACGACTACTATGGTTTCTACTTTCAAGATTTAGTGACGTTCAACGATCAATGGCAAGTGGTATTCGGCGGTCGTTTTGATCAGCAAAACAGAGAAAAAGCTGATAGTGATTCATTCGTGCCTAAATTTGGTGTGCTATATCACCCACAAGATGAAATGACGATTTACGTAAACTATTCAGAAAGCTTCGAACCACAAAGTCGTGAAGAATTAGATAAATTAGATGACAAAAACCATGGCATGAAGCTAGATGCGGTGACTGGTAAACAAGTTGAAATCGGCGGTAAATGGCAAGTTTCAGAGCGTCTATTAGTTGAAGCAGCTGTATTTGATATCGAAAGAACTGGGGCTTTAGTTGAGGAAAAAGTTAGCGATCATCCCGATTATAAATCAATTACCACACAGGCAGGTTTACAGCGCCATAAAGGTTTCGAACTATCTGCACAAGGTGCAGTGACTGACCGTTTATTCTTGATGGCATCAACTATGTACTTAAGCGCTGAGTACGAAAAAGACGCAAAATATCAAGGCAAAACGCCAGTAGATGCGCCAAAATGGTCAGCGTCTGTATGGTCTCGTTACGAATTGTCAGATTCATTTTCATTTAACGCTGGAGTGTTCTATCAAGGCAAGCGCTTTGCTGATACGAACAACACAGTTGAAAAAGACGCTTATGCTCGTGTAAATGTTGGTGCTATTTACAGTACTGAAATTTCAGGCCAAGACGTTGATTTCCGTTTAAATATTGAAAACTTATTCGATACCGACTATCTTGCAGGCGGTGGTTTGAACAACGTTACTATCGGCAACGGCACTATGGCGCGTTTCGAAGTGAAAACATCTTTCTAATAAATAAAAAGAATAAAAATTAGAGAGTTACATTAATTAAAGCCAGCGTTTTATTAAGCGCTGGTTTTTTGGGTTTTAAGATCCTGAAATCATGACAAGAGCAGAGCAATAGCATGAGCATAAGAAAAATACTATTTTGGTTCCATTTAATTGTTGGCTGTAGCGCCGCAATTTTCATCTTTTTGATGTCGATTACTGGTGGTTTGCTAACCTATGAGCGTCAAATGATTAAAGCAGGGCAACAGGCTGATTATCCAATCATCGCGGCAGACGCCAAGCGTCTATCGCTAACAGAGATTAAAAACATCGCCAGTACCTATCCAGTAAAACGCAGCTTATCCATTACCTTGTTAAATGAAGATAATGCACCTGTTGTGATTCGTGATGGCCGTCGTACTCTGGCCTATTTGCATCCTGTCACAGGTGAAAAACTCATCGAGCCGGGTAAAGAGTCAACCCAATTCTGGCGCAAGTTACGGGCTTTCCATCGCTGGTTAACCTTTGACGGGTCGTTTAGTGAAGGTGGTCGCTGGGTGAATGGCATCGCCAATGCAATCTTTGTATTGCTAGCTATTACAGGTATATATCTATGGCTACCAAAACGTTATAACCGCCGTGCCTTTAAAAAGCAGCTAACCCTACCGGGTAACTACACGAGCACTAAAGCGCGTGATTACCAGTGGCACAATGTGTTTGGTATTTATCTAACGCCAGTGTTATTCGTGTTAGCAGCAACAGCGTTATTCTTCTCGTTCGACTGGCCAGGAGATGGCTTAAAGAAAGTTGTTTCAACCGAAACCGTAAAAGAGCTCGCCAAGCCAATTGCGTTGGAATCTTCGTTAGTTGCGCAAGTTAAAAGTACTGAAACACAGGTAGCGACATTGAAAACGGCTTACCCTGAGTGGCAAAGCATTCGCTTTTCTGTAGCAAAAGCACCACATAACGTGTCGATTTACACCGTCGACAATGGTAACGGTGGCGAGCCAACTAAGCGCCTATCAGTTGCTGTCGATAATATCACTGGTGAGATTGTTGATACTTCTGGTTTTGATGATTACTCAACCTACCGCAAAATTCGCAACTGGGTGCGCTTTGCCCACACTGGCGAATATTATGGTGTTGTAGGTCAAACTATTGCGGGTATCGCATCGTTCTTAGCATGTTTGTTGGTTTATACAGGCATTATGCTGTCATGGCGTCGCTGGAAGAACCGTAAGAAGTAGGGCGACTGAAACTAAGTAGCGCCTATATAGCAAAGCCCGCGAATTGGCGGGCTTTTGGAGGAATGATAAAGTAGGTATCTTTCAATCTGATCTATTGAATCAAACTGTAGTCAATTTCTCGATATTTTCCCAATTGATAATCTTTATAAGCGGCCATTAAGTCACGTTCGCTATTCATAATAAATGGCCCCCCTGAAACGATTGGTTCTCCATATTTAACACCACCATAAACAAATAATTCACTCTTTTCTCGCGCAGATATGGATATGGAAGTTGTTTCAGGTTTTACAAAGCCGTGTTGTAATTCACTTAAGTATTCACTACCAAAATCAACACGCCCACTGGCTAAAAATACGGCATAGTCGTGATTTTGATTGAGCGGTAAATTCAACTCTTCCCCAGCTTTTAAACTCAAATGAAGTAATACTTGTTCAGATTCACTCGGGATGGCCGAGTGTACCCCATTAAACTCTCCAACAATTACCTTGAGGCGACTAGCTAATTTACCGATTTTTATTTCTGGCAGTTGTGAGTTGTTGATTGCCTTATATTCAGGTTTATCAGCCTTGCCTTTAGCTTCAAGGTTGATCCAAAACTGTAACCCCGTGAATTTATTATTGACCGGTTTAGCCCACTCATCATGGATAATACCCTTACCCGCTTTCATCCATTGCATGCCACCCGCACTCACGCTGCCCATTTGGCCATAACTATCTAAATGCGTCACTTCGCCATTAATTAAATAGGTCAAGGTTGCAATACCGCGATGAGGATGCGCAAGACTCCCATCTGGTGTTGGCATTTGCTCAGGCGTCGCATTAATATCAAAATGATCGAGAAAAACAAAGGCGCCAACAGGAGTGATTTCTCGTTGCGGCATAACTCGATTGATAGAGAATGGCCCCATCGGATGCGCTACCGACGATATAATTGAATCAAAAACTTTCATGAATACCTCTCTTTATTAACCCGTAAAACGATAGAAAGTTATTACTTTGCAAATTCAGTAAATGTTTTACTGATAAAAAGATCTTTTTGTTTCATATTTACTAAACCTTTCCATGTCGACACCATAAACGGTAATTGAACAACACCTGTTTTTTGACCCGTTGGAACAAGTGCCATAAATGGATGACGTTTATAAGGTTTCGTCGATTTTCCCTTAAATATTTTGCTAAGAGCTTTGCCCAAGTATTTACCTTGCTCTAGCGCGAGATAGCCTAGTTTGGCTTCCCCAACATCGGCGATATCACCAATTGCGTAAAAATGTTCTTGGCCTATTACAGATAAGTGCTCGTCTACATTAATTAACCCAGCATCATTTAGTGTATGGGATAGTTGTGTTTGTAAAAACTCGTTATTTGGCCGAGTGCCTATCGCCACAAATGCGGTATCTGGAGTAATCGACTTGCCAGAATTTTTGTCGATATAAGTGCCGTTGTTCTCTTGATAAAACGTGTTAAATTCGACGTTTACCCCTAAATCAATTAACTGTTTTAACGCTTTCGCTTGTGCTTTAGGCTTAAAGCCATCGAGTAGGGTCGTTGTGTTGTGGGCTAGTGTAATATTCGCCTTTGGAAATGCATAAGCAATTTCTCCAACCAATTCAACGCCGACGACTCCACCACCAATGACTAATATTTCTGAGGCTGATTGTAACGATGCATTATATGTTTCAAGCTCTGCTGTCCGAGCGCGAAGAGTGATCGCATCTGCTGATTTGGCAAGCGGAAGACTTGGATATCGTGAACCTGAAGCGATAATCACTTTATCAAAGGCAACAACATCACCATTTTCAAGATGCGCCGACTTAGCACTTAATTCACGCACACCACCTTGAATAAAGTTACCTTTGAGCACTTCCTTATAATATTGGCGTGATTGGCCATTTGTTTTTGCTGGCGCTGCAACATCACGCAACACGGCGTAAGTCACCTCAAAATAATCTTTTCTGTCAACTAACGTTGTTTTAATACCGTTCTTTTCTAGTTGTTGAGCAGCTGCTACACCACCAAAACCACCACCTATAATCAATACTTGAGTATTCGTATACATATCATTCTCCAATTCAAATCTAATCTATAGTGATATGTTAATTCATTGCATAATTGCTGTTAATGAGCGATTTACATACTTAGGTGTGCGTATACGCAACGAAGTGCAATTGGTATTTTTATGATGGCTAACGTTAAATTTATATCTGTAAGAGGGAAGGCCGCTTGGGCATGTTTCGACTGGTTTGTGAAAAGTGAGCACTTTCATGCTCGCGTCTTCATACTAGAGCGGATTGTAATTAGTTAAGTACTCGTAGTCTTTTGCTCACACATAATATTCTGAGTTGTGATTATCTAAGTGTTTAAGTAACCCGTTAGGGACTGAATGCACATATACAAGGTCGCCTATTTGTTTCGTTCCCATAGTTCGTAACGCCTACTTTATATGCTGTTGTTGATACTGAAATAGCCCCTTGAGTGCGTTAAGGAGACCTGCAACCAGTGTGAAATCATGGGAATCATTGTTGAATTCATTGAGTAGTAAACTTGAATTCAAGTGACGATTTCTAACAAGTGTTTGTGTTAGTGAGTCATAGATATTTCGCATTTCTCCGCCTTCGTTACCTATCGCCATATATAAATGCGTCGGTACTTGTTTTCCCGATGTGACATACTGCTTAGCCGCTGCCGATGTTTCTCTCGCTCCCCACCAAACGGCAGGACTAAAAGCTAAATGACTTTGAAAGAGAGTCGGTCGCGATTGGAAACTATGAACGACTAACAGTCCCGCTATCGAGTGACCAGCGAAGACGTTGAAATCATTTGTGCGATAGTTTTCAGTTATCTGCGGCATTAACTCTTTTTCTATAAAGTCTAGAAATAGATCGCCACCTCCACCTTCGCCAACAGGCCCTCTCGGATTTTGATTGACTGTCGGTGCAAAATCTCTCAGTCGATTTTGACTAGTGATGCCAATAACTATGTGTTCGTTTGAGCCATTAGATAAATGTAATCGGCGTAACATCGCATCGACTAAATGACCATTTAAATCACCATCAAGAACGTAGAAAACAGGATACTTTTTAGTTGGCTCTTTTTCGTAGGATGACGGTAGCGCAATAGTGACTTTAGGTGCTTTAACTAAGTACTTTGACTTAGGCGTTTTCAACTCTGTGAAATTTG